>DATDCP010000291.1:0-2420 GCA_036524255.1 Chitinophagaceae bacterium | reverse complement strand
CACTTCATCTCTTTTCTTTTCCAGGTCATCATAAGAATTTACAAGCAATACCTCAGCTTTAACTCCTTTTTTTCCGCTTCCCATTGAGTTACCAAGAGCAACTACATCTAATTTTTTACCTCCTGTCACTTCTGCTTTGTCTTCACCTCCTCTTACCCAATGTGGAACTTTACATTCCTGCATAATAACCCGGTCTGCTCCACTTGATCTCATGACCTGCTCCCCCCATTGTTCTGCAATCGTCATTTGCGGCGAACCTGCGAGTCGACCGCCGATCTTTTTCGTCAGGTGGCGGAGATTTTCATAAGCCTTTCCGTTAATTAAAATATCATCGGAAATTTTTTTGATCATGATTGAATCTTCGATCTGTGAAAACCCAATTGTAACTACTAAAAATGAAATTGCAATAAATAATATCTTCTTCATGTGTTGTGTTTTGTGTCCTTAAGCGATATTTGAAGGTTGAAAATAAAGAATGCACCGTTTTGTAACAAATTATTGATATAAGCGGTGACAGCAAATAAAATTTAAGTATTTATCTTCGGGGACTATGACGATCACCAAAACCATGAGAATAGGAATTGTTTGTTATCCCACATTCGGAGGATCTGGAGTATTAGCAACTGAATTAGGAAAAGCACTGGCACAGAAAGGTCACCAGGTGCATTTTATCACTTATCAGCAACCGGTAAGACTTGGTTCTTTTACACCCAATATATTTTATCATGAGGTGCATGTTCCTACCTATCCATTGTTTGATTACCCGCCTTACGAAACTGCTCTTGCCAGTACAATGGTTGATGTTATTAAAAACAATAACCTTGATCTGCTACATGTTCATTATGCCATCCCGCATGCTTCCGCTGCCTATATGGCAAAACAAATTCTAAAAAAAGAAGGGAAGAATATTCCAGTTATTACAACCTTGCACGGAACAGATATTACTCTCGTTGGAAGAGACAAAACTTATGCTCCTGTAGTAACCTTCTCTATTAACGAGAGTGATGCTATCACTGCTGTGTCAGATAATCTTCGTGACGAAACGTATAAGCATTTCAAAATTCACAAAGAGATTGATGTGATCAAGAATTTCGTAGATGTGAGTCGTTTTACCCGCAAGCCGATCGATGCATTTAAAAAGATGATCGCTCCAAATGGCGAAAGGGTATTAATGCATGCATCCAACTTTAGAAGACTGAAACGCATACCTGATGTGATAAAAATTTTTAAAGAGGTTAATGATAAAATACCAAGCAGGTTAATGCTTGTTGGTGATGGACCTGAAAGACCTGCTGCAGAAGATCTTTGCCGCGAACTTAATCTTTGTGATGAAATACGATTTGTTGGTAAGCAGGAGCAAATGGAAGACATTTTAGCAATTGCAGATCTGTTTTTACTACCATCGGAATATGAAAGTTTTGGTTTGGCAGCATTAGAAGCGATGGCTGCCGGTGTACCAATTGTTACAACCAATGCGGGTGGATTGAGCGAAATAAATATCCCTGGTGAAACGGGGTATATGGGCGATGTGGGTGATGTAAAAACAATGGGACAGCAAGCGATAAAAATATTACGTGATGATAAGGTGCTGAAAAAATTTAAAGAAAAAGCGGCTGCGCATGCACAGGAATACGATATCAGTAAGATCATTCCTCTTTACGAGAATTTGTACGAGAAATTCTTATAATAAGAAAGCCATCCTTAAAAGATGGCTTTCTTATATATTGACAACGGCGAAGTGACTTTATCTATGCAACCACTGCTCTGGATTTAATTTCTTGTTCTCGACCATCAACAAAAATTCAAGTTTACCACCTTCTCCGGTTTCCTCATCCACGCCTACTCTACCTATTGATTGACCGGTACTCACATTTGAACCTTTTGCAATAGTAACAGTTGAAAGATTGCTGTATACAGTAAAATATTTTCCATGTCGAATCATAACAGATTTTGAATCGCCGATATTGAATACACTTACAACTTCTCCATCAAAAACCGATTTTACGCTATTGCCTGGTTGTGGGGTACAGATCGTTATGCCAGGATTATCTCCTTTGATCTTTGTTTTTTCTATTTGATAGGGGCCATAATGAATACAAACTGTTCCCTGGTCAATCGGCCATGGAAGTCTTAGCCTGTTTTTTTCAAAATCAGCATTCAATTTCAGATCTGATTCGGTATTAAAGACAACACTTTCTCTTACTACATTTGGCTTCGCAGTTGTTGTTATGTTTTTAGATACATTGGGGTCTGTGGTTACAGGCTTCACATTTTTAGCCGCTTCGTCTTCCGCTTTCTTCTTCGCAGCTGCTTTTGCCGCTGCTATTTCCCTATTGATAATTGACGTGATAGCCTTTTGCAGGTCTTTGTCTTTTTTCTTTTTGGCCGTCAATTGTTTTTGCAGATCTTTTTCCTGTGAT
>DATDCP010000290.1:0-18687 GCA_036524255.1 Chitinophagaceae bacterium | reverse complement strand
TTACTGAATGAAGTTGGTTCTGTCTATCATCTTGCATTGAAAGCAATTGATTCAGATAAAAACATTCATTCAATCATTGAAGACAATCTTTCAGATGAGAAAATAGAATACGATGCAGTTTATAATGGAACAAGTGATCCGATAGCTATCGGATGGAAACTGCTTCCATCTTTTGATAATCCTGATTCAGCATCTAACTGCATCGTTTCTGGTACAGGTTTGACTCATCATAGCAGCGCATTAAACAGGAATGTGATGCATCAGACCGAAACAGGAACACTTACTGACAGCATGAAAGTATATCAATGGGGAATAGATGGGGGCAAACCTGGTATTGGAAAAATCGGTATCCAACCTGAATGGTTCTATAAAGGCACGGGTTCTATTTTAAAAGGACATGGAGATTCACTAACAATTCCAAACTATGGTAATGATGGAGGAGAAGAACCGGAGATTGCAGGCATTTATATTATTGACAGAAATGCTCAACCGGTCCGCATCGGGTTTACTACTGCTAATGAATTTTCTGACCATGTTATGGAGAAGAAAAATTATCTCTACCTCGCTCCTTCCAAATTGCGCAATTGCTCTATTGGGCCCGAACTTGTTCTTACAGCTGATTTTAAAGAACTGAAAGGGAATGTAAGTGTGTCAAGAGATGGAGCACAACTATGGTCGGCAGATGTGCAGACAGGTGAAAATAATATGGCTCATTCATTAGAGAACCTGGAATATCATCATTTCAAATATATTGATCATCGTCAGCCGCTACAGGCTCATGTTCATTTTTTTGGTACCGGGGCATTTAGTTTCGGCGCAGGTATCCGTTTAGAAACAGGAGATGAAATGCAAGTGCAATGGACAGGAATGGGCCGTCCACTGGTTAATTCAATTAAAATAGAAACAGATAAAGAAAGTTTGATACAGGTAAAAACTTTATAATGTATTTGCTTGCCAAATGAATTTTATTCCGGAATTACCGACAGAGAATAAGTCCTTACGTATTCGTTGGGTGATGATTGGTTTTGCTTTTTTGGCTACTGTGCTTAATTACATTCATCGCCTTTCATTCAATTATTTAAGCGCTGATGGTGAGCTAAGAAAACTGATCCCAGATGATGCGTTTGGGTATATGGGCACAGCTTTTTTCATTGCATACATGATATCCAATGCATTTTCCGGAGTTGTGATCGACAGGTTGGGAACAAGACTGGGCTATTCTCTATGTATGGCATTCTGGACAACAGCGGGTTTGTTTCATGCTTTTGCAATTACTCCACTACAATTCGGTATATGCCGTTTCTTTTTAGGAATCGGAGAAGCGGGCAACTGGCCAGCGGCCTTAAAACTAACCAGTGAATGGTTTCCGCCAAAAGAACGATCAACTGCAGCAGGAATATTTAACAGTGGTTCTGCGTTGGGTGCTATCATTGTGCCGCCACTTGTGGCAGTAATGGCAACTAATTATGGCTGGCAATATACATTTATCATACTTGCGTTGTTTGGTTATTTATGGCTGGTTGCTTTCTGGTTTGCTTATTATACTCCCGGTAAATCTGCAAATGAGACAAAAGCAAGAGTAGTTCCTGCTTTTAAGCTTTTAAAAAACAAGTTTGTTTCCAGGCTGCTTTTAGCAAAGATCTTTATTGAACCCGTATGGTATTTTGTCACCTTCTGGATCGGAAGATACCTGGCAGATGTTCATCATTGGAATTTAAAAACCATTGGCTGGTTTGCAGTGATACCATTTATCATGGCCGATGTAGGTAATATTATTGGTGGTTATTTCACCCAATTCATTATAAAAAAAGGTATACCAATACCAAAAGCAAGAAGGGTCGCTTTAGTATTATCCGGTATATTCATGGCTGTACCACTATTGATCGCACCATTTGTTGTTACTACACCTATGAGTGGATTAATAGTTTTTGGATTATCAGGATTTGGATACACTGCTTATACCGCAAATGCTTTGGCACTTACAGCAGATGTTGTTCCTAAAAGCTCTGCCGCATCTGCGTGGGGATTAGCTTGCATCGGTAATGGTATCGGCGGAGCCATCTTCCAGGCTCTTTCAGGATTAACTTTAAAAGCGTTTTCCAAATCACTGGGATATGTGTCGGCTTATAATATTTTATTTCTTGGATTTGGTGTACTGGTTGTAATAGGGATGCTTATTCTGATCTTATTGTCGGGTTCATTTGACAAGAACAAAGATTTACATGAATATGCTGATGGTGAAAAACATTTAGCAGCTTCATGAGAAAAAACAGAACTTAAAACTAACTGGTATTAATTTAAAGTTTCACTTTCGATGAAAGTGACTATTTACATAAATTAGTGTCTTCATTGATGGTAAGACAATCACTGTTATTTCAATTTGAATATATAAATCACGCCATATGATCGTAAATATTAAAAAATGTATTTCTCTTTTCTTTTACCTTTCTTTAGTTATTGCATCATTCAGCCAGGTAAAACTGCCGCAGATAATCAGAGACAGCATGATCCTTCAGCGGGAAGCTAAAATAAAAATTTGGGGATGGGCTGCTAAAGATGAAAAAGTGAGTATCAGTTTTAACGGAAAAAAATATAATACAAAAGCGGAAGGCGATGGCAAGTGGATGACATGGTTACCTGTAATGAAAGCAGGCGGCCCTTATACGATGGAAATTACTGCCAGTAATAAAATAACTTTAAAAGATATACTGATTGGGGATGTATGGCTTTGCTCCGGTCAATCAAACATGGAGTACCAGTTAGGCTACGATGATGCCACGTATGCAAAGGAAATGGAAGAAGTAAATTATCCGCAGATACGTCAATTCAAAGTTCCCAACCGTCCTCTCCTTGATGGCCCAAAAGATGATCTAACCGGTGGTTCGTGGAAATGGGCAAATCCAAAAGATATACGGTCTTTTTCTGCAGTAGCATATTTCTTCGCCAAAAAATTATATGAAAAATATCATGTGCCGATAGGCATCATTAACTCAAGCGTTGGCGGTACTCCTCTTGAAGCATGGACAAGTGAAGATGGCTTAAGGGATTTTGCATCTATTATTGCAACTGTACAAAAGAATAAAGACACAGCGTATATCAATAGTCTTAGGAGAACAACAGGAGGAGGATTTCCAAGACCACAACAACAGTCCACACTGGATAAAGGAACGAATGGCGCAATATCCTGGTATGATATGAACTATGTTCCCAATGGATGGAAGACAATTACAGTTCCTGCTTTTTGGGAAGACCAGGGTGTAAAAGATCTCAATGGTGTAGTATGGTACAGAAAAGAAATTGTTGTGCCTGCATCAATGGTGGGTAAATCTGCAAGAGTTTATTTAGGAAGAATCATTGATTCCGATGTTTTATATATCAACGGAAAACAAGTGGACAGAACAGGTTCATTATATACAGAACGCAGATATAATATTCCCGCCGATCTGTTGAAGGCAGGTAAAAATCTTTTTGTTGTTAGAATTACCAATAACAATGGCAAGGGCGGATTTGTTCCTGATAAACCTTATTATTTATTTACAGGCGGAGACACCGTTAGTCTTATTGGAAACTGGCAATATAAAGTTGGCGAAGTATATGTTCCCCGTTCAGTACAAGCAGGCGGTGGTTTTGTATCTGCACAAAATTCGCCTACTGCATTATATAATGGTATGATCGCTCCTGTTACTAACTATACCATTAAAGGATTTCTTTGGTATCAGGGGGAAAGCAATATATCCCGTGCAAAAGAGTATGCACAATTGCAGCAAGCACAGATAAAAGATTGGCGCAAACAATGGAATACCGGTGACCTGCCTTTTCTTTTAGTGCAGCTACCCAACTACCAGGATTATACCTACCTCCCAGTAGAAAGTAGTTGGGCATTGTTCCGTGAATCACAGTTTAAGGCATTGTCACTTCCTAATACCGGCATGGCAGTATCCATTGATATTGGAGAATGGAATGATATACATCCCTGGAATAAACATGACGTGGGCCAGCGCCTGGCATTAGTAGCTGAAAAAATAGTGTATGGTGAAAATATTGTTCACTCAGGTCCATTGTATCAATCTGCAAAAGTGGAAGGAAATAAAATCATTGTTTCCTTTGCCAGTACAGGAAGTGGTTTAACAACCAATAATGGTGAAGAATTAAGTGAGTTTGCCATTGCCGGCGCCGATAAAAAATTTGTGTGGGCCAAAGCAAAGATCGAGGGAGATAAAGTAGTTGTGTGGAGTGATGAAGTAGCAAACCCTTTATATGTACGTTATGCCTGGGCCGATAGCCCACCCTATCCCAACTTATATAATAAAGAAGGATTACCAGCATCCCCATTCAGAACAGACTCAGAATAGAAAAAAACATTTCCCATTTGCAATGAATCTATAACAAGAAAAATCACCGAATAATTATGAAATATCCATTAAAAAAAATTGCTTCTATTTTATTAATCTTCGCATGTCTGCAAAAAGTCAATGCTGCAATTGTTGATACTGTTGACACTTACAGTTCGTCAATGAAAAAAACAATAAAAGCTATTGTGATCACACCGGATAATTATTCAAACGCACAGGCATTACCGGTTGTATATCTCCTGAATGGTTATAGTGGTAATTACAGAAGCTGGATCGCCAGCGCAAAAGGTATTGAAACCGCAGCTGATCTCTACCAGATAATCATTGTTTGTCCTGATGGAAATAACAGTTGGTATTGGGACAGCCCGGTTGATCCAAACTATAAATATGAAACTTATGTTTCAACAGAACTGGTTAACTGGATTGACAGTAAGTATAAAACCATAAAGGATAAAAAAGGCAGAGCCATTACCGGTTTGAGTATGGGAGGACACGGTGGTTTGTATTTAGCAATAAAACATCCTGATGTTTTTGGCGCAGGTGGCAGTATGAGTGGCGGTGTTGATATTCGTCCTTTCCCTAATAACTGGGAAATGAGTTTACGGTTAGGTAAATACGATCAGAATCCGGATAACTGGGAAAAGTATACAGTCATTAATTTATTACACCTCATCAAACCCAATTCACTTGCACTGATCATTGATTGCGGTACAGAAGATTTCTTTTATAAAGTAAATGAAAATCTGCATCAACAAATGCTATATCGAAATATTGTCCACGACTACATTATTCGTCCCGGCGCACACAACTGGAGTTACTGGACCAATGCGATCCAATATCAATTACTTTTTATGAGTAATTATTTTAAGAGCCCGGCCAAATAAAGTGGTCAAATTTAAAAGTTATGAAACGACTAATCGTTCCTGTTTTTTCTGCAATGATCCTTTCTTCTGTTAACAGCAATCTTTGTGCACAGGCAAGATTGTATCCAAATGAATTTGCCTTAAGTGATGTAAAATTATTGGACGGCCCCTTCAAACATGCACGGGACCTGAATATCAAAGTGATTTTAGAATACGATGTTGACCGTTTGTTGCAACCTTATCTCAAGGAAGCCGGGTTACCTGAAAAAGGAACTCGTTATCCAAATTGGGCAGGGCTCGATGGTCATGTAGGGGGACATTATTTATCTGCAATGGCAATGAATTATGCAGCTACAAAAGACGCTGAATGTAAAAGACGAATGGAATATATGATTGCAGAACTCAAAGCCTGCCAGGAAGCGAATACAAAAAATCATTCAGGCTGGGGCATAGGATATGTTGGTGGAATGCCCAACAGTGAAAAAATATGGAGTGATCTGCAAAAAGCTGAGTTCACCGCTTTCAAGGCTGCATGGGTACCGTGGTATAACGTACATAAAATGTATGCAGGCTTGAGAGATGCATGGGTATACACAGGAAACGAAGATGCTAAAACTATCTTTTTAAAATTTTGTGATTGGGCCATAAATATTACAGCAGCATTTACCGATACCCAAATGCAATCTATGTTGGATATCGAACATGGAGGGATGAATGAAACTTTTGCAGATGCTTATCAAATGACCGGCGATAAAAAATATTTAACTGCTGCAAAAAGATTTTCGCATAAGATGTTGCTGGATGCCATGGCAGTTGGCAATGACAACCTGGATAACAAGCATGCCAATACACAAGTACCAAAAGCAATTGGTTTTGCAAGAATTGGTGAACTAAGTAATGATGAAAAATTTGAGAATGGTGGAAGTTTTTTCTGGGAAACAGTTACCACAAAACGTTCGCTGGCATTCGGCGGTAACAGCAGAAGAGAATTTTTCCCTAGTATAACCGCATCAACCGATTTTGTCAATGAGGTAGAAGGTCCTGAATCATGCAATTCTTACAACATGCTCAGGTTAACAGAGGATTTATTCAGAAGTCAACCGTTAGCTAAGTATACAGATTATTACGAAAGAACTTTATACAATCATATTTTATCAACACAGCATCCGGAGCACGGTGGCTATGTATATTTCACACCGGCTCGTCCCCGGCATTACAGAGTTTACTCCGCTCCTAACCAGGGAATGTGGTGTTGTGTAGGCAGCGGCATGGAAAATCATGGCAAATACAACCAGTTCATTTATACCCATAAAAAAGATTCATTGTTCTTAAATCTTTTTATCGCCTCTGAACTCAAATGGAAAGAAAAAGGAATAACGATAAAACAAGAAACCAAATTCCCGTATGAAGAAAAAACCAAATTGACCATAACTGAAGGCAATTCAAATTTTGGATTGATGATTCGTTATCCTTCATGGGTAAAAGATGGTTCTTTAAAAATTATAGTTAATGGAAAAGCAATTCCCGTTACAGCTCAACCATCATCTTATATAGCTGTCAGCAGAAACTGGAAGAAAGGAGATGTAATACAGGTAATACTACCTATGCATAATTCAATTGAATACATGCCCAACGTACCCAACTATATTGCCTTGATGCATGGCCCGGTTTTACTCGGCGCTAAAACAGGAACGGAAGACTTAAGAGGTTTAGTGGCTGATGATAGTCGCTGGGGACATATCGCTAGCGGTAAAAAATTACCAATAGACAAGGCACCAATAATTATTGAAGACAACATTGCATCATTTACAAATAAATTAAAACCTGTTGCAGGCAAACCATTAACTTTTACAGCTACCGGCGTAAAGATGGTGAATTCGGTTGAGGTAGTATTTGAACCCTTCTTTAATATCCATGATGCACGGTATATGATGTATTGGATGGCTTTAAGCAATAGTCAATATCGCTCCTATCTTGATTCATTAGCCATAATAGAGAAAGAAAAACTGGCATTGCAACGACGTACTATTGATTTTGTAGCGCCGGGTGAGCAACAACCGGAAGCAGATCATGCTATGCAAAAATCAAACAACAATTCTAACACCGGCAATCGCCTTGATGAATTTTGGCGGGATGCCCGCAACGAAGGGTATTTCAGTTATAACTTATCCACCAATAAAGAATCAAATTTAAGTTTGATCGTTCGCTATTGGGGAGCTGAGTGGGGCAACAGGAAATTTGACATTTACATAGACAACGAAAAACTTTTAACAGAAGATAATACCGGGAGATGGAATCAATCGAAGTTCTATGATCTGGAATATCCAATCCCGTATTCAATGGTGAATGGAAAAGAAAATATAAGAGTGAAATTCCTGGCATTAGCGGGAAATACAGCCGGTGCTGTTTATTACATAAGATTAGTAAGAAAAAAACATGAGTAATAAGAAATTTATAATGATGAGTAAAAAACTATTTATACCAATTTTGTTTGCCGTATTTTTTTTTGAAAGCAGCAAAGCTCAAACATTTCGGAAAACCGACTGGGGTATCAATGCGACAACACTCCGGGAAAGAAAAATACAAACCTGATTACTTATTAAAAATGTGATTTATGAAACTTATCGCCAGCTTATCGCTGTTTTGTTTTTTCACAATCGATACTGCAAAATCGCAGTCCGTTTTTCTTTTTAAACCGGAAGACCGGGCCCATTGGTATATATTCCTGGAGGGTTCGAAAAAAGGAGAAGATCCCCTCGGCGTATTCCAGTTTGAGAATGGGATGATGCATGTATCAGGGCAAAAATTCGGCTATATAGCCACTGAAGAATCGTATTCCAATTTTCATCTTAAACTGGAATTTAAATGGGGTGAAAAAAAATATCCACCACGTGAAAATGAAAAGAGGGATGCAGGTATTTTATACAATAGTGATATTTACAATGGTGATAAAATATGGCCAAGATCAATAGAATGTCAAATACAGGAAGGCGATTGCGGAGATATCTGGTTAATAGATTCTGCTTCTGTTATTCATGCTGATACGATGACCACTAAGAAGCCTTATCGCCGGGTGGTTAAATCCAAAGACACAGAAAAACCTACCGGCGAATGGAATAAAGTAGAAGTGATTGTTGACAAAGGCGAGATCACTTATTTGGTGAATGGGCAGGTAGTAAATAAAGCAAGAACTCCCAGTCCTAAAGCCGGTCGTATAATATTACAATCAGAAGGTGCGGAGATTTATTACCGGAATGTGGAGTTAAAAAAACTGTAATGTCAGTCCAATATATGATTCGTTCTATATAAATTAAACCGGGTATTTAAAAGTGTAGTATGAAAAAAATATTATCATTAATTTAGTAGGACTCAGTTTTATTGTAGTTACTTCCGCTTTTACCGCAAAACAAACCTACGAGGCAGAAGTTGCCAAATTGATAAATGGTGCATTCAAAGTGAATGCCGGCCAGGCATTCTTATTTGTCGAATGGACAATTATGTTTACACATTCATAAACTCCCGTTTATAATCCGTAGGCTTCTTTCGCATGATGTCTTTGAATTGTTTGTTGAAATTGGATAGCGTATTGAACCCGCATTCATAACAAATTTCGGCAACAGACATATCGGTTTCAGTCAGTAATTCGCAGGCATGCTTCACTCTTACTTCTCCCAGAAATCTTGAATAGGTTTTATTATTCTTCATGGAAAAATAGCGACTGAAAGAAGTAGGTGTCATATGTAGCATATCCGCCATTTTATCCAATGGTATTTTGCCCCGGTAATTTTTTATGATGTACTCATATACTTTATTGAGCCTGTCTGTTTCATGCTCATTGATACTGTCACTGTAGTGCCGGGAAGAAATGTAGTGGTATTCTTTAGTAGTGGAGAGAATATCCAATATCTGTAACAAGTGAATCAGGCTGCGAACGCCATCGAGATGCAAAAGTTCCTGCATTAATTTGATTACTTGTAACTTATTATGACCGTAAAATTCAAGTCCTCTCATAGATTTATCAAACAGCACTTTCAACCTGTGCAATTCAATTTTATCAAGCATATTCTGACCGAGAAAATGTTCATCTAAATAAACCACAATACCTTTTGCTTCAAACGGATTGTTCTTTTTAAAATATTTTTCATGGTTACGCCAGAGATGCGGTAAGTGAGGCCCGGTAAGGATCAGCTCTCCGGGTCTGAAAGAACGGATGCTGTCGCCGATAAATCGTGTGCCGGTTCCCTGCAATACAACAAACAACTGATATTCTGAATGAGCATGCCATACAGGATCAAAGTGTTTTTCCTTAAGATCTTTTACAACAAATATCTGGGAGTCGGGTATTGCTGATTTATGAACCGCCGGTTTCATAACTTTTAATTGCCACAATAATAAAGCTATATTACATATATTACGACAAAAAACAGTCAGAATTGGGCAAAATTCTGATAGGCTTATAGGATTGGATTTCTGAATTTAGCTAACCACTTTTTTAACGATTAATTGCTTGTTATGCAAAACAAAAGGTTCTGGCTCCCTTTGATTATTATTTTATTTGTCCTGGTTAGTGCCTTTATAAAGAAAGATCTTGCTTCTCCCTCCCGAAGACTGGAGATCTTATTCCTGGGCCATAAAAATAATCAGAGTCACAATTCTGAAAAGCTGGCCAGTATTTTTTCCAAAGAATATTTTAAAGGCGGGATCAATATTTCATTTACAACAAACCCGGATGATCTGAATGAAGGAAATCTCTCCAATTATGATGGATTGATCCTGTATGCCAATCATGATACGATCAGCAAATCACAGGAAAAAGCATTGCTGGATTTTGTACGCGGCGGAAAAGGTTTCATACCGCTGCATTGCGGATCATTCTGTTTTCGGAATTCACCGGAGGTAGTTGAAATGATCGGCGGACAATTTAAAAGCCATAGATATGATTCTTTCCCTGCAGTGATTCTGAAACCCAAGCACCCGGTAATGCAGGGCATCACTTCTTTTACCACTTTGGATGAGACTTATGTGCATAGTAAAATTTCAAAAGAAATTGAAGTGTTGACAGAAAGAGTTGAAGGCGATCATCACGAACCGTATACATGGGTAAGACCTTACGGACAAGGCAGAGTTTTTTATACAGCATACGGGCATAATGATAATACTTTTAATAACCAGGGATTTTTAGACCTGGTGAGAAACGGAATTCTATGGGCGGTTGGCGACAAGGCTGTAGAAGATCTTAAACAAATTCATTTGGCCAATCCAAAATATTTTGAAGGACCCGTTCCTAATTATGAGAAAAGAGATCCTGCTCCCCAGGTTCAGGAATCATTAACGCCGGAACAATCCATGTCATTGATGCAGGTCCCTGTTGAATTCGAACTGCAATTGTTTGCAGCGGAACCGATGGTTGTAAATCCTATTTATATTAATTGGGATGAAAGAGGAAGATTGTGGGTGATCGAGACAGTAGATTATCCTAATGAAATTAAAAAAGATGACATAGGTGACGACCGAATAAAAATATTGGAGGATACAGATGGAGATGGGAAAGCCGATAAGGCAACCATTTTTGCGGAAGGATTTAACATTCCTACCAGTTTTGTGTTTTCTAATGGTGGAATTATTATAAGCCAGTCACCTTCTCACCTCTTTCTTAAGGATACTACAGGTGATGATAAAGCTGATATAAAACAAGAGATATTACCCGGCTGGGGAAAAAATGATACTCATGCACAGTCATCCAACCTGCGCTATGGACTGGATAATAAAATATGGGGCGTTGTAGGTTATTCCGGCTATTACAATGGAAAAAAAGGAAAAGATTCTCTTCGAATTTCAAACGGAGTTTTCAAATATGATCCAAACACGAGGAAACTGGAATACTTGTCAAATACATCGAACAATACATGGGGATTGGGATTCTCTGAAGAATTTGATGTATTTATTTCTACCGCTAACAATACACATACTGCATTCTTAGGAATGCCTAAGCGATTTTTTGATAAGGCAGGGATCGTGGAAACAGGTGTACAAAAATTAGATGCACACTATGACATGCGTGTTGCCACAAAAAATCTGCGACAGGTGGATGTTCATGGAGGTTTCACAGCAGCAGCAGGTCATAGTCTTTATACGGCAAGAACATTTCCGAAATCATACTGGAATAAAGTCGGTTTTGTAACGGAACCAACAGGACGCTTGATCCATAGAGTAAATCTGAAACAAGAGGGTGCTGGTTTTATTGAAGATGGTGATGGATGGAATATACTCACCAGCGCCGATGAATGGGCTGGTCCTATACAGGCAGAAGTAGGACCCGATGGTGCACTTTGGGTCACTGATTGGTATGATTTCATTATTCAGCATAACCCCACTCCTACAGTTGCTTCATCGGGATTAGACGCGAAAAACGGTGCAGGCAATGCTTATATCAATCCGCTGCGGGATCATGAGCGGGGTCGCATTTATCGTATTGCTTATAAGAGCAACAATCAAAAGAATACACTTCAGTTAAGTAAAAAAGATGTACCGGGCTTGATAAAAGCATTATCTAACGACAATATGTTCTGGCGCACCACGGCACAGCGTTTACTGGTAGAAAGAAAAGATAAATCTGTTTTCCCTGAATTATATAAACTGGTTCAAAATGAATCAGTAGATGAGATCGGTATTAATGCTCCTGCTATTCATGCATTGTGGACACTGGATGGATTAAAAGCATTTGATGGAAAGAATACACTAGCATTGAATGTTGCTATTAAAGCCTTATCACATCCGTCTGCCGGTGTTAGAAGGGCCGCTATCCAGGTATTACCGAAGACAGCTGCTACTTTCCAGGCAATTAGTAAAGCAGGACTTTTTGCAGATAAAGATTTCAGAGTAAGACTTGCTGCAGTATTAGCTACTACAGATATGCCAAGATCTGCTGCCATTGGAAAAGCGCTGGTTGACATGGCTGAAAAAGAAGAAAACTTTTCCGATATGTGGTTGAGATATGCGCTGACAATAGCAAGTAAATTAAATGAAACTGCATTCAGAGAAGAATTTAGAAAAAGGGGACTGAATGTTAATCCATCTCTGATGGAAGCATCGCTTGCTCAAAGACTCGCATTTGGTTCACGGCTCGATGCTATTCCGTTGAGAAGAAGTTTTAACAGGCAACAGTCTGAACTTTCACCGACAGTAGGAGGTAATGAATGGTTGATCTCAGGTGATATGCAGTTTACTCCAAGGGGACCCGTTGCCACTACAGGAAATCCTAATCAACAACCGGTATATGCTGGTTTAATCCTGGCACAAGGAAATCGTAAAAATGGATACGGGCTATATTTTGTTGATAATAAAATGTATTTCACGATCAACCAGGAAAACAAGGCTTACCAATTAGTAACAACTCAACCCCTGCCGTCAAAATTTTCATTCAAAGCAGGTTTGCAAAAAACCGGTGTAATGAAACTAATGATCAATGATAAGGAGGTAGGTTCTTTAAAGACACCAGGACTATTTAAGAAAAGCCTGGATGTACCATTACGTGTGGGGTTAGAAAATAAAACAGGAGCAGAAAAAATTGCAGACTACCCGGATTCATTACTGCTTTCCCGCAATAATACACTTGCTGTTGCGAAACTGGAAATCCTGGAAAGCATTGCACCAAAACCAACGATTGGACCGGTTGCAAAAGTTATCATACTGAGAGTATTGAAAGATGTTATGAAGTATGATAAAGAATTAATTACTGCCAAAGCCGGAACAACTATTCAGATCGTATTGCAAAATCCCGATCACATGCAGCATAATCTTCTTCTTCTCAAACCAAAGACTTCAGCAAAAGTGGGAGCCGCTGCTGATATGCTTGTCCGGGATCCTAATGGAGCTAAAATGGGTTATGTGCCAAGAATGCCTGAAGTAATAGCGGCAACTCCGATGCTCAACCCCGGAGGCAGATATACATTAACAATTAAGCTTCCGGATGTTCCTGGTGATTATCCTTATATCTGCACTTTCCCGGGCCATTGGCGAATTATGAATGGAATATTACGTGTTACAAGATAACTTCTATTAATGCTTGCTAAATAATGATCCATGAGTAATAAAATCCTCGCCGCTCCTGACAGAATGTTGTTCCTTACCTGTTTTATTGCATTGGTCACAACTTCTTTTGGTTTTATTCTCCGCGCAATTGTATTACCAGAATGGGGTGTGCAATTTAATTTAACACAAACACAGTTAGGAGAGATTTCGGGTGTTGGTTTATGGCCATTTGCTATAAGCATTGTGATATTTAGCCTGGCTGTAGATAAGATCGGCTATAAGACTTCACTGGGATTTGCTTTTGTTTGTCATATTACATCAGTAGTGTTAACCATTTTTGCAGATGGATACAGCATGTTGTACCTGGCTACATTCATCGGAGCATTGGGAAATGGTATTGTAGAAGCGGTGATAAACCCGGTGGTAGCGACGATGTATTCAAAAAACAAAACAAAATGGTTAAATGCACTTCATGCAGGTTGGCCGGGAGGTCTTGTATTGGGTGGAATTATTGCATTGCTTATGGGTGCAGATGTAAAATGGGAATATAAGATAGCGCTTACATTATTACCTACGATTGTTTACGGTTTGATGCTGATACGCCGCAAATTCCCATTGAATGAACGGGTGCAGGCAGGAGTTTCTTACAAAGAAATGCTGCAGGAAGTAGGTGCCATAGGTGCATTGATGATCGTATCACTTATCATCTTTCAATTAGGTGCAGTATTCTCCTGGTCGGTTTGGTTTAATATTACTGTAATTGGTCTGGTCACTCTTGCTTTTGGACTGTATACAAAAAGTCTTGGTCAACCTTTATTTCTTATACTGTTGCTTATTATGATTCCACTTGCAATTACCGAGTTAGGTACCGATAGTTGGATCACAGATCTGATGACACCAGCAATGGCAGATATCGGGATACAGGCTGGCTGGGTGTTGGTATATACTTCTGCCATCATGTTTGTGCTACGATTTTTTGCCGGACCAATTGTACATAAAGTTTCCCCTCTCGGACTACTCGCTATCTGTTCCATAATTGCAGCAGCAGGTTTATTTCTTCTTTCCCGTTCTTCTGGTGTTATGATACTTGCTGCAGCCACTATCTATGGATTAGGTAAAACATTTTTCTGGCCTACTATGCTTGGAGTGGTGGCAGAACGTTTTCCAAAAGGCGGAGCATTGACATTGAATATTACCGGTGGTTTGGGAATGATAGCGGCGGGGGTTATTGGTGCGGGTATTCTCGGTTTTATCCAGGATAGTTCTATTGAAAAGGGGATCAAAAAATATGATGCTACTAATAATACATCATTAAGTAATAATTATGTAACAGTAGAAAAAACAAGTGTGTTTGGTGATTATAGGGCAATAGATCAGCAAAAAATATCGGCTGCCAGTGCAGACGAACTTGCAACTATTACTGGTGTGCAACAAAAAGCAAAAAAAGAAGCTTTGCAAAACATAGTCATTTTCCCTGTTATTATGTTCATAAGCTACATGGCACTTATCCTTTACTTTAAACGAAAAGGAGGTTACCATGCGGTTGTATTACAACAACAGGAAACTCAAAAACAATAAAGAATCAAAAGCATGTCTTTGAATATAAAATACGGAGTAAGTACCTGGTTGTGGACGTCGCCATTTACAACACAATCAATCCCGGAACTCTTTCCAAAGATTTCTAAAATGGGTTTTGATGTTGTTGAAATAGCAGTGGAAGATCCCTCACTTATTGATGTAAAGAAAGTCAGATCAGCATTGGATGATCATGGATTAAAAGCCACTATATGCGGTGCGTTTGGCAGTTCAAGAGATCTGACAAATGAATCTACGCAGGTTCAGCAGAATGGTCTTTCATACATTGAAGCCTGTCTGGATATTTGTGCAGAGATGGGCGTTGATTTTTTTGGAGGGCCTATGTATTCTGCAGTGGGTAAAGCAAGAATGCTCAAGCCATCGGAAAGAAAAGCAGAATGGGATCTTGCTGTAATAAATCTGCAATTGGTTAGCGAGATGGCAGCAGCAAGAAATCTTAAGATCGCCTTAGAACCATTGAATAGATTTGAATCGGACCTTGTTAATACTACTGATGATGTATTGCGAATGTTAAATGATATCAATCATCCGGCAGCCTGTATGATGCTGGATAGTTTTCACATGAGTATTGAGGAAAGGGATGTTGAAAGCGCCATTGTTTCTGCAGGAGATAAACTGATCCATTTGCAAGTTTCAGAAAATTACAGGGGCACACCTGGTTCCGGCCAAACTCCGTGGCAGGCATATAAAAAAGGTCTTGAAAAAATAGGTTATGACGGCATTGTAACAATTGAAAGTTTTACAACTGATAACGTAGAGCTTGCAGGAGCAGTTTGCTTCTGGACACCGAAGGCAGTAAGCCAGGATGATTTCGCAATGGATGGTCTCCATTTTTTAAAAAAATGGGCCAATGAAAAAACTTATACATCAACCGCAAATCTTAAATCAACATTGTAAATAATGGGTAAAAAAATCAATGTGGCCATTGTTGGCCTTGGCTTTGGAGCAGAATTTATTCCGATCTATCAAAAGCATCCCGATGCAAATATGTATGCTATTTGCCAACGTAATAAAGAAAAACTAAACCAGGTTGGTAATGAATTTGGTATTGAAATGCGTTACACAGATTACGATGAATTGTTGAAAGATCCCAATATTGATGCTGTTCATATAAATACTCCCATACCTAATCATGGCGAACAATCCATTAAGGGATTGAAAGCAGGAAAACACGTGGCTTGTACTGTGCCAATGGCTACATCGGTTGATGAATGCCGGCAGATAGTTGATCTTGTAAAATCTTCCGGACTGAAATATATGATGATGGAGACGGTGGTATATGCGAGAGAATTTCTTTTCATGAAAGAATTATACGACAAAGGAGAATTGGGTAAGGTGCAGTTCCTGAAAGCAAGTCACCAGCAGGATATGGATGGATGGCCGGATTATTGGCCGGGACTTCCTCCAATGCATTATGCAACACATTGTGTAGGCCCTGTACTTGGTTTGACAAGAGCCGAAGCGGAATATGTTTCATGCTTTGGTTCAGGAACGATAAGACCGGAACTGCACTCGAAATACAATTCTCCGTTTGCTGTGGAAAGTACACATATTAAATTTAAGGATTCGGATCTCAGCGCACATGTTTACAGATCTTTGTTTGATACGGCCCGGCAGTACCGTGAAAGTTTTGAAGTGTATGGCTCAAAGAAATCTGTTGAGTGGCCGCTGATCGAAGGCCGACCATTGGTGATCCATACTGGAAAACGTCCTGAGCCGGAGATTCCGGAAGAAGTTCATTCGCCAGACTATGCTCATTATTTACCCGAACCCATTCAACGGTTTACAACAAAAGGAGTATATGACACAGACGATCACCAACACCTTTCTTTTACACAAGGGGCTGGGCACGGTGGTTCTCATCCGCATCTTGTGCATGAATTTGTTAGCTCGCTTTTGAATAATAATGAACCATATCCAAATGCAAAACAATCTGCGAATATCACTTGTGTAGGAATATTAGCCCATGAATCTGCAATGCAAGGTGGAAAGCAGATTAATTTGCCAGATTTTACTTTCAGCGATAAATAAATTTGCTATTGATAATAACAAATATTAAATAGATAATTACAGATGAAAGTGGGAAAATGTCACATGGAAAAGTTAGCTGTTTTGCACAATCTTCAGAGCAATGCCTTGATTTATAAAATATCAAATATTATTGAACCCTAAACAAAGTGCCATTTATTATTAATGATTGAGTGGATAAAAAAGTTGAAAGCTATCACACATTTCTTAAATCCCAATCCTCTCCTTCCCTAGTTTTGTGCACAGATCTTTTTTATTGTATAATATCTAAAAAACTAAAAATCACGAATGATTATGCGCAAAGGAGTTTTGCTGTTTATATTATTTTTAGCCTTATCCAATTGTTTTAGCCAGGTTTCTTTTTCAGGAAAAATTGTTGATGAAAAATCAGTGGTTGTACCGGGAGCAATTGTCGCTTTATTAAATATGAATGTTACTGCCATTACCAATGCACAGGGTCAATTTACTCTTACTGCATTTCCCGGAACTTATTGGCTGTATGTGTCAGCGACAGGATATGCTGCTATCACCCAGCAGGTAAATATCAGTAAAGAAAGTTCTGTACTTACTATTTCACTACAACCTTCTTTTGTCCGATTGGATGAAGTAGTAGTAAGTGCAGAAAAAAAAGAAGAGTTGCTGCAAACATTACCGCTTAGTATAACTGCTTTAACATCACGCCAGGTTAAAGAATATCGTTTATGGAACATACAGGAATTGACCGCCATTGCGCCAACATTTTATTCTGCTGATCCGGGTGATAAAAGAAACGTAAGTTCCATTCGTGGTGTTACTACCACTTCTTATGATCCGGCTATTGCAACGTATGTGGATGGTGTAAATCAATTTAACCTGGACACTTACATTCCCCATCTTTTTGATGTGGAACGCATTGAAGTTTTGCGTGGACCGCAAGGAACTTTATATGGAAGAAATGCAATGGGAGGCGTTGTTAATATCATCACCAAACAACCCACTAATTATACCAATGGCTTTGCAGAAATAAATATTGGCGATCACAACCAGCAGCGATATATAGCCAGCATCCGCACACCCCTTATTAAGGATAAATTGTTTTTGGGCATAGCTGGTATGTACGATAAAATGAATGGATTTTATACAAATGATTTTGACAACTCACACTTTGATAAGCAAAGCAGTACGGCAGGCAACTTTTATTTAAAGTTTTTGCCATCTGCTGATTGGGCAGTTACATTGAATGTGAAACAGGTATTCAATAGAAACAATGGCCCTTTTAGTTTGGTATTTGGTGCAGATGAAGCGCTTAAAAATCCTTTTCACTTAAATCAGAATGCAACAACCAAACTGATCGACAATGTGGCTAACTACTCCTTAGCCATTAATCATACCGGCCGGATGATAAACTTCAGTTCTCAAACATCTTATCAGTCTAACTACCGCTATTATGAAGCTCCTATCGACGGAGATTTTTCTCCTATTGACGGGGTGACTATCATCAACAATTATGGAAAGAACTGGAACAATGTAAAAGCAGTAACACAGGAATTTAAATTTACGTCGCCAGCTTCTTCCGTTTCACCCTTACAATGGACAGCCGGCACTTATCTTTTTTATCAAAACAGTCCCAATAAACAAGCTACTCATTTTGGTGAAGATGCACTCTTGCTTGGTGCGCCGGATAAAAACTTCTCACTTATCAATACTACAAAGGCCGAAGGCAGGGGAATAGCATTTTACGGGCAGGCTACTTATACACTTAATAAAGCATGGGATATTACTGCAGGTATTCGTTATGATTATGAGCATAAGCAACAAAGCGTTTTGGGCGAATATCA
>DATDCP010000289.1:0-2894 GCA_036524255.1 Chitinophagaceae bacterium | reverse complement strand
ACAGGAATAATAGCAAGTACCACATTCGAAGGTAGATTTTGAGTTATCCAGGTTGGCTGGTTTGGATTTCTTTCTGGAACTAAATTGAATGGGGGGGCAAAATCTCTTGCTAATAACATACTTGCATCAATACCATCAGGTTCGCCGGGATGAATTCCGTTATTGATAAGTATAACTCTTTTATTTTTTTTCCGAATTGATTCAAAGTTGAAATCTTTATCAGATGAGACAATAACAAGATGAAGTGGAAAACCTGCATCTGTCATACCCATGGTCAGCATCTTTACAAATTCTGATTTTTGATCCAGGTTTTTCCACCATTCTATGATTTCAAAATATGTTGGGGTTTGAGTTCCTCTACTTTTTTCAAAAAGAGTAATTGGAAATTTTGGAATAGTGGTTTTTTGCGCAAGAAGAAGCCCTACAAACATGATAAAGAAAAATACAGCGGTAATTTTTTTCATGTAAAAAGATTGATTGGCCAAAGATATTTTTTTGGCAATATAAGCAATAAAAAAAGGGATCTGTCTGCTTAGATCCCTTTGAAGAAAACTCGACTTATATCCTATTCTAACATTGTTTATCTATAAAGGATAATTTCTGTAATTAAATTTTTTCTCCAGCAAGTGGGCATAGATGATGCCCACTTTAACTGAAGATTTCTGCTTGCTTTATTGAATCAAAATTTTCTCGGTGAGCACTTTATCTCCCTGCATTTTCAATAAATAAATTCCCGGAAGAAATTTATCCGTTGTAATTGACAGGTTTGATTTTCCATTCACAGAAATTTGTTTTACCATTTTTCCTGCGATGTCATACATCCTTATACTTGTTATGCGTTGATAATTCAAACCTAGAGCGACATTCACTACGCCTCTTGCAGGATTAGGGTAAACTAATACAGAACCTGTCTCCGAACCTTCACTGATTGGAATTGATCTGCCTGCAACTGTTTCTGATTCACAAGCACCAATGCAATCTCCATGGGCGAGGTGATCTGGTACATCCAATTTACCAATAGAGATCACATTCTTACCCTTATGGCAAACTTTGATCTTCTTTGTAATTGGAATAGTAATTTCCTTCTCAATGCTTGTAAAGTAACCATCACTTACGGTTACATTAATGGTATAGCTGGTTTTAGAAAAATCAATTGCAGAAGGATTGGCGATAGAGAGTTTTCCTGAAACAGCATCAAGAGCAAATATTCCTGCTCCTGTACCACTCACGATATTCCATTTTTGAAAAACTGTTGAACCAGGATATATAATATCATCTGCATCGGTAGCAATTACGGTGCCCAGTTGATTACATATTCCTCCATCTAATGGAAAACTGGCTGAAGCTATTTGTGGAGCCACACCGCAATTTGGTCCAAGAAGTTCAGGTGTGATCACCGAAGCATTTGAGGTAGTAAGAAGTATTTTATCAAGTTTTGCTCCGACTTCGCGATAAGTGATCGTGAAAGTGTGAGGCCCGGCAGCGAGATCAGCAATTGCTAATCTTCCCCATTGCCAGGAAGTTGATGTAAGTCCATTAGCACTTACGAAAGCTCCATTATCGATCTTTACCCAATAGCTATCTTCTGTTGGGCTAGGACCAATGGCTCTTCCAAGAAAATTATAAGTGCCTGCCACATCTATATTAAAAGGAATGACTACCTGGTTTGCTGGAGTATTTGCAGGAGCAGCTCCGGTACTGTTAGCAATACCTGACTTAATTCTTATATAAGCTCCCTTGGAAGCTAATGGATCTTGAAGAATATCCCAGTTAGAACCTACTGTACTACATTCTGTTTCCAACCATATTTTAACCGTACTTGCTTCATCGGGGAAAACAGGATTTCCTGTACCCCACCATTGGTACCAACGTTGATAATCTACATTAGGATATGGATGCACCATGACATTTGTATTAGCATTGGTATTGCCTTTAAGAAATTTTTCAACAAATGCTTCCATAGCCGGGAGTTGGGTTGCAGGTACTGCGCAGTGACCATGTCCTCCATCAATATAAAAACCAAACCTGTCAGCTATTCCAAACTGTTTCCAAACTTCATGGGCTGCTCTTGACGACACATAACAGGAAGGATTCGATAGCCAAAAGAAATCTGTATTGCCAGTGACAAGTACTGCTCTCGGAGCTATCATCGCTATCAATTCATGATGATCGTAGGGTAATTTTGGAACATTTAATCCGGCATATTGAAACATGTCTTCCTTAAACCAGTTGTGATCCGTTGCGCCAAGTTTTTCAACATCACCGCCAAATTCTGAAACTCTCCAGGCTGGTGCACCACCACCGCCTGATTCCTGGGCGATCGTAAGTGCAATACGTTCATCAAGTGCGCCTGCGAACAATGCCATTTTCCCAGCGTATGAACAACCCGTTACTCCAATATGACTTAGATCTATTGGCAAGGAAGCTTGAACTAATTCCAAACCATCTATTAAACGACTTACTCCCCATGCCCAGGCACTGTACTGTCCTGCATTGGTAATATTTTGATCAGGATAAAGTCTGTAAAACGGATTTGTATTTTGAGGGTTTCCATAAGTCGTTACATTATTATGGCTGAAAGTAATTCTTGCAATGTTACGACTGGTAAAAACAGATGCCGGCACACTACCTGACGCACTATTCATTCCGATAATTGCAGCATATGGACCAGGAGCAGCTGGTAATGAAACCGCCGAAGTTAGCGTAAGTGATTGTCCGTTTACCGTAACAATCACTCGAAGTGTGCCAGCAGTTGCCGATGTGGGAGTGTAAGTGGCAGTAATGTCTTGTGGTCTGTCAGGTTTAAGACCTATCTCGTAATGTTCAATCTCTTTTTTTATTTCATTGCGTCTGCGTTTCCAATCATTGAAATTTAAAGAACGTCCACTGCCATC
>DATDCP010000288.1:0-12976 GCA_036524255.1 Chitinophagaceae bacterium | reverse complement strand
GCTTCTTTGAATTTATTCCATTTTCTTGCTTCGATCGATACCGCAAAGATGCCGCATGTTGGAATGTTATCGATACTTATATCTTCAGTAAGGCTATTTGCAAAATCCGTAATACCGGGGTTATGAGAAAAGACAGCCACACAATCAAAATCATCATTCAGTTTTTCAACAACGCTATTAAAAGCTTCATCACTCGCCATATATAATTCGGTTTTTAAAACCAAATCGTCTTTTTCTTTTTTATATCGCTTTGCAAACACTTCGGCAGTTTTTCTTGCACGTCTTGCAGGGCTCGTAATAAATGCATCGATCTTTATTCCTCTTTCATATAATCTTTCTGCCATTGCGGGAGCATCTTTTTTACCACGCTCATTTAAGGGACGTTCATAATCGCTCAGTGCCGGATCATCCCAACTGCTTTTTGCATGACGTATAAGGAGTAACGTTTTCACTTATTAAAATTAAATCTAAAATCTGCAATCGCCAATCTTAAATTTTAGTAGCCTCTCACATTTTTTCCTTCCATGTAGTTCATAAATGCCTTGTTCACTACTTTATTACCACCTGGTGTAGGATAGTTGCCAGTGAAATACCAATCACCGAGGTTGCTTGGGCAAGCGGCATGAAGATTTTCTATTGTTTGATAAATAACCTGTACAGGAATACCCAGGTTTTTTGGAGTAATTAATTCAGCGATCTTGTTAGTGATCTCTTCAATAGTAAATAACTTATAAATTCTTTTTACAACATTTTCTGTTTGTAATTGATTGCTGCGATTCAATTCTTTGCAATGATCATATATCTCCTGCAAGCAAGCTTCCTTGTTCCTTTCTTTTAATAAGGCCGCCACTGCCTGGAATGCAACAAATTCTCCCATTTTACTCATATCAATTCCATAGCAATCGGGGTAACGGATCTGGGGTGAAGAGGAGACAACAATAATTTTTTTAGGTTCTAATCTCGAAAGCATACGAATGATACTTTCTCTCAATGTTGTGCCACGAACAATTGAATCATCGATTACCACCAGCGTATCTATTCCTTTTCTTACAGTACCATATGTTATATCATAAACGTGTTGCACCATTTCACTACGACTTGAATCTTCTGTAATAAAAGTCCGCATCTTCACATCTTTGATCGCTATTTTTTCTATTCGTATCCGGCGATTGACCATTTCCTTCAACTTCTCGGGATCATAATCCCTTCCCCAGCTTAAAATCCTTTCTATCTTAACCTTATTCAAAAAATCTTCCATCCCTTTCAGCATTCCATAAAATGCGGTTTCAGCTGTATTCGGTATAAAAGAAAAAATAGTATTCTTCAGATCATGATCGATCGCATTCAATACTTGTTCAGTCAGGTTATAACCTAATTGATTTCTTTCACGATATATCTTTTCATCACTGCCACGGGAAAAATAAATTCGTTCAAAGCTGCAAGCTTTTCTTTCTTTAGGTTCTAATATCTGCGCTACTTCAATTACTCCTTTTTCATCAACTATCAATGCCTGGCCCGGCATCAATTCTTTCACTTCATTTTCTCCAACATTAAAACTTGTACGAATAGCAGCTCGTTCTGATGCTGCTACTACCACTTCATCATTTACATAATAATAAGAAGGACGAATGCCATGTGCATCACGAAAAACAAAACCAATACCATTGCCGGTAAATCCGCCAACATGATAGCCACCATCAAGTATTGGTAAAACTTTCTTGAATACTTTTTTAATATCTAATTTTTCGGGAGATGCTTCATCTTCACGGCAGAGATAGGTGTGCATTAATTCGATCATCGCGGCAAGATCACTGAAACGCGTATTCTCATGTGGTTCTTTTCCTGCTAATGCAAACAACTCATCAGAGTTAACGATATTAAAATTTCCTGCTAATGCGAGATTTCGTGCAGGTATTGTATCACGATTAATAAAAGGATGACAGTATTCTAATTTGTTTTTTCCCTGTGTACCATAACGAAGATGTCCCAACAACAATTCACCTAAAAAGTTTACATGACCTTTCATTAAGCCCGGGTGATTCCTGATGCCGGGATGATATTTTTCCAACTCTTCCACTTCCTTACCAACCTGTTGAAAAATATCAGCGATCGCTTGTGTCGCATTGCTGCGCATACGATTCATAAAAGGATATCCCGGTTCCACATCCAGCTTTACGGTCGCAATACCAGCGCCATCCTGGCCGCGGTTATGTTGTTTCTCCATCAGCAAGTAGAGCTTATTAAGCCCCCACATCACTGTGCCATATTTTTGATAGTAATATGAAAAAGATTTCCGCAGGCGGATGAATGCTAAGCCACATTCGTGTTTTATCGGGTCACTCATTTATCTCTTCAGAAAGGAAGGCGCAAAGGTATGGCTTGAGCGCCAATTAGTCAATTCCGGGAATTAGATAATTATTTGTAATCTTTTCAAAATGGCCTATATTGTTAAAACTTGACTTAACTATGGGGTTATCAAGCCTGTGAAAAAGATATGAGATTAGACCATTGAACCTTTGTCTGTCATGTGGAAAACAATCACCTTATTAAAATCCTTTATAGTCTCTTTCCTTTTCAGCTTTCAAGCTACTGGTCAAACTTACATCCCCCCGGAGTTTTCTAGTTTTAAGCAAAAAGAATTTTCGCTTCCGAAACCCTACTCTTTAAGATTTGATTCCTCATCTTATTCATCATTGACATATAAAAAAGATCTTTCATTTTCTGTTTATTCAAATCAATATTTCCAAGGCAAAATAGACAGTACTAAACTTGGAATAAAACCAACTTATCAGCATTTACTTCTTAATGAATACAGTTCTTTCTGGAAAAAAGCCGGCAGGGGAGAATTACTGATTGGTGGGATCGAGGTAATTGGAATGGTTACTTTAATACTAATGCCAAAAGAAGTGACCAAATGGGAACCGGGTTGGATAAAGTCTGCGGAAAAGAATCTAGCACGAGCATTTTCAACACCCCCGGTTTGGGATAAAGATGACTGGGCCCTCAACTATATTGGTCATCCTATTGCAGGCACATATTATTATAATGCTGTGAGAAGTCAAAATGCTACGCGGTGGCAGTCCTTTTTGTTTGCAACAGTTCAATCTTGCATATGGGAATATGTGATCGAAGGAGTAGCTGAAAGACCCAGTATCCAGGATCTGATCGTTACTCCAATTTTCGGAGCTTTATTAGGGGAGCCTATTCATCTTGCAACGATGAGTATGCGTAAGAACGGATTCCGGTTTTTTGAAAAAGTTTTTGTGTTGGTATTTAACCCGATGTTTGTAATAAATAATGGATTTGGACCTAAGCATAATCCGCCACGTAAAAAAAGTTTTTAGAATGCTTTTTGCTTTTCGCCAATCCACTTCGTGAGATCTGTACAGCTTTTTATTTCATCATCGATCATGATATAATAAGTCGGGACTTTATCTTTCATCCATTTTTCAAGCGTCATCTGCTTTTTTTGTTCCAGTGCCATTGTTGATATGCGGCTAAAATCATCTTTCATGTTCAGGCGATGTGGTTCAGTGCGGCTTTTATAATGTACAATGCGTACGCCCTTTTTTCCATTTTCTTCAAAAACTACCGGTTGTGAAAATTCGCCGGGTTTGAGTTTATCAAGCATTGCAACAAGATCCTTGTCTAGAAGATCGATCGTAACATATGGGCCGCCATCACGACCCAAAAAATATGGCCCGCTGAATTTTGCTTGCTCATCTTCCGTATAACGGGTTGCAGCAGCTGCAAAACTTAAAGTGCCCGCAATAATTTTTGATCTTACAGTATCAGCTTTTGCCATCGAAGCCTTCACTTCGGTATCAGTTACCGGAGTTGTGCGCAATATATGACGGACCACTGCATCATCACCAATACGCTGTACTAATTGTATTAGATGATAGCCAAATTTTGATTTAATAGGGCCGATCATGTCACCTTCATTTTTCAAACGAAAACAAGCGGCTAAAAAATTAGGATCCCATGTTTTTTCGTAACGGTTTACCTGGTATTGACCTCCCCTCTCTTTACTTCCCGGGTCTTCGGAAAAACGTTGTGCCAGTTGCTCAAACGTAGCCAGTTTCATTTCAACCTGCTTTTTATAATTGAGTATTTCATCCATTACAAATTTTTCAAGGTCACGATTACCCTTTGGATAAAAAACAATTTGACCGATTTCTAATTCTGATTCAAAAAAGGGAAGACTGTCCTTTGGGAGTTTTTCGTAGAAAATTTTTGTTTCATTGGGAGTAATATGTACATTCTCCACAATTTTTCTTTGCATAGCCTCTGCCAGCTTCTGCTCCCTCACGGTTTCTCTTGCATCTTCTTTTATCTGGTAAATCGATTTGCCGGCAATTTCTTCCAATGCTGCCTGTGTGCCATAAGCATTGATGTATTTACGAATACGGTTATCAAGATCTGCCTCTATTTCTTCATCTGATATAGGTAAAGAATCTTTTTCTGCCTGTAGCATCAATACTTTTGAGATCAATGCCTGCTCCATCAAAACACAATTAGCATTATCGGGAACCTGGTTACCGTTCCGGATCGCATCAGAAATAGTATTTTGAATATCAGAATAAAGGATGATCCTGTCTCCGACAACAGCAAGTATTTTATCAGCTACCACTTTTGCGGATTGCCCTTGTGCAGCAAAAGTTGCCGCAATTAAAAAGACCAGGCTGAGTGTAAATATTTTCTTCATAACCAGGATTTGAATCCCAAAAGTAAATTTGATTAGCAGAGGAAGTAGACGGACCGGGTTTATTAACAAAAGTTTTTCTGGATGCTGGATACAAGATGTTTGATTCTGGTATCTGACATCCGGTATCCAGTATCTTATAATGTCCTCTTTACTTCTTCTTCCTCAAATGCTTCCACCACATCCCCGACTTTTATATCATTATAATTTTTGATCATTAATCCACATTCCATGCCGGCCTGTACTTCTTTTACATCATCTTTAAACCTCTTTAAAGATGTTAATTCCGCATAGGCACCTTCACCGGTTGGGTAGGTAACGATACCATCCCTGATAAGCCGGACCTTAGAATCTCTCTTTATTTTTCCATCACGCACATAGCATCCTGCTACGATCACTTTATCAAACTTGAATACTTCTCTTATCTCCACGTTGGCAACGATCTTTTCCTGTATCGTTGGCTCAAGCATTCCTTCCATCGCCATTTTTATTTCATCTATTACTTTGTAAATGATGGAATACATCTTTATTTCTATCGCTTCGTTTTCTGCAAGTCTTGCTGCCTGTTGTGAAGGACGAACATTAAAACCAATGATGATCGCATCAGATGCATTGGCAAGGGTTACGTCACTTTCGGTGATTTGTCCAACACCTTTATGAATTACCCGTACAACAATTTCCTGTGTACTTAATTTCTGTAAGCTGTCACTTAATGCTTCCACAGAACCATCCACGTCTCCTTTGATGATCACATTCAGTTCCTTGAAATTACCAAGGGCCAAACGACGACCGATCTCATCAAGTGTAATATGTTTTTTGGTACGAATACCTTGTTCACGAAGGATCTGTGCACGGCGATAAGCAATTTCTTTTGCTTCCGCCTCATCTTCATACACTTTGAATTTTTCACCTGCTTGAGGAGCACCATTCAAACCAAGGATCAACACAGGCGCTGAAGGAGGTGCTTCGTCCTTTTTCTTATTTCTTTCATTGAACATTGCTTTCACTCTTCCAAAATGCTGACCACTTACCACAAGATCTCCACCTTTCAAAGTACCATTCTGCACAAGAACAGTTGCTACATATCCACGGCCTTTATCCAATGTTGCTTCAATAATAGTTCCGCTTGCTTCACGATCAGGATTTGCTTTTAAGTCAAGCAATTCTGCCTCCAATAATATTTTTTCTAAAAGCTGATCTACATTCGATCCTTTCTTTGCAGAAATTTCCTGGCTCTGAAATTTACCACCCCACGCTTCAACCAGTAAGTTCATTTGCGAAAGTTGCTCATAAATTTTCTGAGAGTTTGCGCCGTCTCTATCAATTTTATTTATAGCAAAGATCATTGGTACCCCAGCTGCCTGCGCATGACTGATCGCTTCTTTTGTTTGCGGCATCACTGCGTCATCAGCTGCGATCACGATCACAGCAATATCAGTAACCTTGGCGCCACGGGCACGCATTGCAGTAAATGCTTCGTGACCGGGTGTATCAAGGAAAGTAATTTCTTTTCCATTAGGAAGTTCTACCTGGTAAGCACCGATGTGCTGTGTAATACCACCCGCTTCACCTGCTACCACATTCGCTCTTCTTATATAATCCAACAAAGAAGTTTTACCATGGTCAACGTGACCCATGATAGTAACAATTGGCGAACGTGATTGTAATTCATCATCCTCATCATCATCTTCACCTATATCCTCCATCTCCATTTGCTTCTCCATATCAATGAACTCAACATCAAATCCAAATTCGCTAGCCACGAGTTCTATTACTTCGGCATCGAGCCTTTGATTGATCGAAACCATGATGCCAAGACCCATACACTTACTAATAACATCAGTAAAGTTTACATCCATCAGGTTAGCCAGCTCACTTACACTTATGAACTCAGTTAACTGCAGCTTGTTGCCCTCATCACTATCCCCTGCGGCTTCGGCTGCTTCTTCACGTTTGGCTTTACGATATTTTGCTTTTAAACTTTTACCTCTGCCACCTGCACCGGCAAGCTTAGCCTGTGTTTCCCTGATCTTTTCCTGTATTTCTTTTTCGTCAATTACTTTGTCTTCTCTTGTCGGCCTGTTATCTCCTCTGCGAGCTATGCCAGGAGCGGTTCTTCCACCGCCACCAGGTCCACCCGGTCCTCTTCCGCCGCCTCCAGGTCCGCTGCCTGGTGCACCACGACGATCATCTCTTTTGAATCTATCCTCTCTTCTGTCTTTATCTTTTATCGCATCTTCTCTTTTTACTTCCTTCTTCGCGATCGGGATACGTTTGCGTTTATGCTTCTCATCATGTTTCGGACGAGTATCGTTTTCAACCGGCAGATCAATTTTTCCAAGGATCTTTGGTCCTTCTAATTTATCTGCTTTTATATTTTCGATAACCGGCGGAAGTTCTTCTACCGGCTCTTCAGGAACACTTATTTCTTGTTTTACTGCCTCAACTGGCTGTTCTATTACTTCTTCCTTCTTGCCCTTCTTTTTCGCTGGTTTCTTTTCTTCTTTCTCTTCTACTTTTTCTTCTTTTTTCTTTGCTTCTTTTTTTGGCCTTGTTGAAGAATCAATCGTTGAAAGATCAATTTTATTGATCACTTTGGGGCCTTCCAATTCAGGTATATCTGCTTTTGTAAGTTCTGGCTCCACTACTACAACGGGTTGCTCAACAACTATCGGTGGTGGTGGTGCAGGAACTTCTTCTTTTGGTTCTTCTTTTTTTACCGGCTTCTCTTTTTCTTTTTTGAAAATAATTTCTTCTTCATCTTTCTTTTTCTTAAGATCAGCTGCAACTCCTTTAGGCAGATCGATCAGATCACTTTTCAATTTTGCCACTTTATCACTCTGAAATTCTTGTTGCAGGGCACGATACATGTCTTCCGAAAGCTTTGAGGTCGGCTTCAGATCATCTTTACTAAATCCTTTGCCTGTCAAAAAATCAACAAGGGTGTCTTTACCGATGTTGAATTCTTTGGCTGCGGCCATTAATCGCGGTGTTGCTGTTTCTGCCATATAAAATTTTACCCTAAATCCCTTAAGGGACTTTTAAATTATTCTGTTTCGTCCTTTATACCTTTTCCCCACACCCCTTTAGGGGTCGGGGGTTTATTCCTTCTCAAATTCTGCCTGTAAAACTTTTCTTACTTCATCAATTGTTTCTTTTTCCAGGTCTGTACGGCGTTCCAATTCTGCAGCAGTCAGGTTCAATACACTTCTTCCCGTATCACAACCGATGCGTTTTAATTCGTCGATCACCCATGTTTCTATCTCATCACTAAATTCATCAAGATCGATATCAAATTCCTCTTCTACACCTTCATCATCACGATAAACATCAAGTTCAAAACCGGTAAGTTCACTTGCCAGTTTGATATTTACACCACGGCGACCGATAGCTAATGAAACCTGGTCAGGCTTTAAATAAACATTCGCATGCTTATTATCCTGGTCAAGTTCCATACTTGTGATCTTAGCAGGTGTCAATGATCTTTGGATCAATAACTGTGTATTGTTTGTATAATTGATCACATCGATATTCTCATTCTTCAGTTCTCGAACAATCCCGTGAATCCGGCTACCCTTCATTCCCACACATGCCCCAACCGGATCAATACGATCATCGAAAGACTCAACAGCAACTTTAGCCCTTTCACCCGGATCACGAACAATTTTCTTGATGACAATAAGGCCATCAAAAATTTCAGGCACTTCGATCTCCAGTAATTTGGCAAGAAAGTCAGGCGAAGTTCTCGAAAGTATAATTACCGGGGTGTTATTTCTCATATCCACTTTCTTAACAACGGCACGGATAGATTCACCCTTTTTGAAATAATCCTGTGGTATTTGCTCACTTTTTGGAAGAATTAGTTCATTTCCTTCTTCATCCAACAATAAGATCTCTTTTTTCCAAACCTGGTAAACTTCTGCGCTGATGATCTCCCCAATTCTTTCGCTGTATTTTTTCGCCAGGGAATTTTTCTTCAGATCGCTGATGCGGCTGGCAAGGGTTTGCTTGGCAGCAAGAATTGCACGACGGCCGAAATCATAAAGATCGATCGGCTCAAACAATTCTTCCCCCACTTCAAAGTCGGGTTCTATTTTCACAGCGTCGCTGTAGGCAACTTCTGCCAGCGGATCATTTACCTGCCCGTCTTCCACAATGGTTCGGCGGCGCATAATTTCAAGGTCGCCTTTTTCCGCGTTTACAATTACATCGAAGTTTTCATCACTGCCGAATTTTTTACGCAGCAAAGTTTTGAAAACATCTTCTACCACTTTCATCATTGTGGGGCGGTCAATATTTTCCGCATCCTTAAATTCCTGGAACGCATCTATCAGGTTAATACTTGACATAACACAAGCGATTTTCGATTTTTAATTTTGATTCCGGGGTTCGTCCTGATCTCATTATCAGAATTTCACCTGAACCTTTGTTGTTTTAATTTCTTCTTTTAAAATTATATGTTGAATTACTTCTTTCCTTTTTCCCTTTCCTTTCTCTTCTTCGATCACTACTTCATTTTCTGAAACGCTTATCAGCTTCCCCTCTTTTTTCAAACCATTTTTTAATATAACCTCCACCATGCGACCAATATTTTTTAAATATTGCCTGTCAAGCTTTAGCGGTTCATCCAACCCCGGCGAGGATACTTCAATTGAAAAATCTCCATTCGGGAAAAGGTTTTCTTCCACCCATTTATAAAGAGCCCTGTTAATTCTCGAAAGCTGATCAATAGCGGCGCCCTGGTCAGCATCCACAAATACTTTGATATTGTTGGTTGGTTTTACACTTATTTCAACCAGGAAGTAACCCGGCAACTCCGTCAGCATCTCACTTAATTTCATTTCTACCCCTATTACCTGATTTTCAGAATTCATAACCCTTCTTCTTTAGCCCTTCCGGCCAGTATTGAAAATGAAGAAGGGAACGGATTCGTTCCCTTCTATCAATCATTGCCGGTGCAAATGTAAAGGAAATACCGGTTATCAGCCAAATATTAATAATGTCAACTTTAACAGCTATTCTGTTATTCTGCAATTTAACTTTGTGCCATGTTACGGTATTTATTATATGCATTCCTGATCTATCTTGCTTACAGACTGGTGTTTCATTTCATCATTCCTATATATAAAACTACAAGACAGGTAAAGAAACAATTTCGTGAAATGCATAGCCGCATGCAAGATACTATGAGTCAGCAACAGCCTTATCAACAACCAGCAACTCCGGCAACTGAAAACAAAAAACAGCAATCGGGGGATTACATAGAATTTGAAGAATTGAAATAATTGCTCAACTACACTTTATTTTTTTATTTTTGCCGCCCGGAGCCAAAAAGCTCAGAACCTTAGCTCGGACGGTTAGAGCATCCCGATTATATCGGGAAGGTCATTGGTTGATAATAGTTCTTGATTTGATAAATGTATTTGACTATTTAGTTAGTCAGGACCCTTAGCTCAGACGGTTAGAGCACTTGACTCATAATCAAGGGGTCGTTGGTTCGATCCCAACAGGGTCCACAAAAGATTGTTCTTTACATTATTGACTAAAAAAATAGTCTCGAAAGAGTCTACGAAAATTGCGGAACATGGTTCCGCTTTTTTATTTTATTACTTGAAAGGTTCTTTAACCTTTTGTTAACCGCGACAAAAATACTTTTGTCCATTACATAACTGAATATGAAAAAATTTTTATCTGTAGTTCTAGCGATTTCTGTCTCTTTATTTCTTTATTCACAGGAAACACCTTCTTCTTCAAAAAAAAAGAAAAAAGATTGGAGCCAGGTAAAACTGACCAACCGTGCCAACGATCATTTTATGATTCAATACGGATGGCTCAACTGGGCAAACATACCCGATAGCATTAATAAAAGGGGTTGGTCCAACACTTTTAATGCTTATTTTATGATCGATATGCCTTTTAAAACGGATCCACGTTTCAGTATAGCTTTTGGGCCAGGCATCGGGGTTGATAATATGTTTTTCGAAAAAACAACTGTTACCATAACCAATCACTTAAGGCCATTGGAATTTAAAAATCTTGCAGATACCAATCATTTTAATAAATACAAACTAGTAAATGCATTTGCAGAATTACCATTAGAGCTTCGCTTCGTTTTGAATCCGGAGAATACTAACAAAAGTTTTAAAGTAGCGATCGGTGCAAAAGTGGGTATACAAATGTCAGCACATACAAAAGGAAAAGAGTGGAAAGACAAAGATGGTCACTTGATCGAGGGGTTTGATGACAAATTCGTTCAGAAAAATAAAGACAAGTATTTTTTTAATGGCAATCGGATCCAGGGTACGTTCCGCGTTGGTTATGGATTTATTTCCGCATTTGGCACCTATCAATTCAATAGCTTAATAAAAGAAGGTCTCGGTCCGCAGGTAAAACCATGGTCTATAGGCATAACAATAAGTGGTCTTTAAAAAAGAAATTAAATAATAATTTTAAAAGCAATCTGTCTTCACGGATTGCTTTTATTTTTGCATCAATTGCTTAAAAGAAATAATGCTCGACAAAAAAAACAGTATACTAAAAGAGGAGAAAGCGGTATTAGTGGGATTAATTCACAAAGACCAGACAGAAACCCAGGTACAGGAATATCTCGATGAGCTTGCTTTTCTTGCTGAAACAGCGGGAGCTGTAACCGTAAAAAGATTTACACAAAAATTATTGCATCCTGATAGCAAAACTTTTGTTGGCAAAGGCAAGCTGGAAGAAATAAAAAATTACTGTCAGCAAAAAAATGTTCGTGTCCTCATCTTTGATGATGAACTAAGCGGAGCGCAGATCAACAATATTGAAAAAGCTACCGATGTAAAAACAATTGATCGCAGTGATCTGATCCTCGACATTTTTGCAGGAAGAGCAAAAACCGCACAAGCAAAAGCACAGGTTGAGCTGGCGCAATACCAATATATTTTACCAAGACTGCGTGGTATGTGGAAACACCTTGAACGTTTGGGTGGTGGTATTGGTACAAGGGGACCAGGTGAATCTGAAATTGAAACTGACCGTCGTATTGTTCGTGATAAAATTTCTTTGCTGAGAAAAAGATTAAAAGAAATAGATAAACAGGCTTTTACACAACGAAAGGATAGAGGTGAATTTATTCGTGTTGCATTAGTAGGATATACGAATGTTGGGAAATCAACTCTCATGACCTTGCTGAGTAAGAGTGATGTGTTTGCAGAAAATAAATTATTCGCAACGCTGGATACCACGACAAGGAAAGTTGTTTTTGAAACCACTCCTTTTTTGTTGAGTGATACTGTTGGATTCATTCGCAAATTGCCGCATCATCTTGTTGAAAGTTTTAAAAGCACACTGGATGAGGTAAGAGAAGCAGATATCTTATTGCATGTGGTTGATATCTCACACCCGGCTTATGAAGAACAAATGGGTGTGGTAAATAAAACGCTCCAGGATATAAAAGCTTTTGATAAACCCATTATCGTGGTCTTTAATAAAATGGACCTGTATGAAAAGAATGTGTTTGACGAATGGCTGGATGAAAATGTAAAAAAAGAGATCCTTGAAGACCTTCATGAAAGATGGGAAAGAGAAACAGAAGGTAAAGTGGTTTTTATGTCAGCAATTGAAAAAAGAAACCTTGATTTATTGAGAAATACAATTCTTGATAAAGTAAGGGAAGTGTATAAAGTAAGATATCCTTATAAAACCGAATTTCTCTATTAAAGTCAAAATTAAAAAGTAAAAAATAGACGTCATTAAGTTGTTTTTGAATTTTGACTTTTAACTTTTGAATTTTTATTCATGAAATGGCATAAGGTTGCAGGTAGTTTGGGTGAAGTTGAATTTGCTGGCAATAATATCGCTGTTGTTGATCTGGATGGAAAGAATATTTGTTTGGGAAAATTTAAAGATTCCTTATTTGCTTTTGCCTATAAATGTCCGCATGCAGGAGGTGTACTTGCAGAAGGTTTTATTGATGCACTGGGAAATATTGTTTGTCCGCTACATAGATATAAATACAATATGGAAAACGGCCGCAATACAAGCGGTGAAGGTTATTACCTGAAACACTGGCCGGTACAAATAAAAGAAGATGGAATATTTGTTGGAGTAGAAGAAACCGGTGGATTATTTGGATGGTTGAAATAGTTTTTCTGTTTTTCTCAAGACGATTTTTCTCTATATTTGCAGCCCCAATCCCGATAGGGATCAGGAGATTCCCCTTTAGCTCAGTTGGTTAGAGCATCTGACTGTTAATCAGAGGGTCGTTGGTTCAAGTCCAACAGGGGGAGC
>DATDCP010000287.1:0-13518 GCA_036524255.1 Chitinophagaceae bacterium | reverse complement strand
TAACAGACATTGCATCGTCTAAAAAAACAATATTAAAATTTTCGTCTTTAGCTGAACCGGTTATGGTTACATATTTATTAAGCTTACGATAAAATTTCATTCCATATTTCGAAAGATTATCTTTTCGCTGTATCAGTCTTTTCTTTAGATGGTCACCGGAATATTTATTTACTTCAGGAGGTACGATATCAATTGCCTCTTTTATTGCATCATTAGTAAGCGATGTTTGTATCGTTGAAATGGCCTGTTGCCATTCCTCTTTGGTAGTTTCATTTAAAAATTGACGGTCAAGATTTCTTGCTGCAAAATTTTGTCCCAAAACATCTTTTACTCTGTTGGTAATATTTTCCAATGGACGCAAGGCCCAGGGCATAGCAACAAAATGCATGATCAATCCATCAACTCTTGATAGCGCATGGTCCCTGTCTTTTGGAAAAGCCTTATACAGCGTTATGGTATCCTTTGCGCCTGATGGATCAGCTTGTGAAAATTTTGCCCAATCCCAATTATCCTCATGCCTGTCAAAATCATTTATCACCATATCAAATAGCCTTGCCTTTAGCAACTCTTTTTTATCAACCCGGTATTTTGTATCCTTTGCAAAATTTTCTAAAATGTCTTCTGTGTCTTCAATTTTTTCGGCATTGCCTGCAATTTCAGAATGTTCCCATCCTTTGCCTGAGAGTCTTTCTTCAAAATAACAAAGCTTATTACCGATCGTATCACGGAATTCTTTTAGGTCTTCTGTATTCGGAACAAATATTATTTCAGGATTCACATGAAAGACCGAGATCTTTTCAGCCAGCCGTGCTACTATTAATGCACCATAAGGATGAACCATACTTAACTGGTCATTGGCCTGGCGGTGTATGAAAGTTCCTTTTAAATTTTCAGGTACTAAGGGAGTCAGATCTTTTTCAACTGTTCTCAACACATATTCTTTTCCATCACCCGAAATAACTCTGAGTGATTTTGATTGATGACCACCGCCTAACTTATCAGGGGTTAATCCACCTTTAAAAGTTTTCATATCCAATACAGGGAAACTTACTGTGGTTCCCCATTCTTTCCGGTAATGTTTTCCCCAAAAAAATTCTTTTGATGCAGAAGCAGCATACTTTGTTGAGAAGGGCATTCTTACAGAATCGGCAAAACTTGTTGGACTGCTGGCTGAAGTATCATTTTGAGAAAGCTGGGCAACGGCACAAACAGCTTGGAATAAGCATATAAAGGCGAATAACGAAGATCTTATCATGTAGTCTGTCTTTGGTACAAATTGATTAATTATATATATAGTCTCATCCCTTTCACATAATTACAATAACCGTGCAAAGACAATATAACATTAATGTTTATGACATTGATAATTAATTTTGAACAGCCACTGATCTTTTTTGCCGTGGTTTTGCTATTGGTTTTTTAACTGCTTTTACTTTCTTTATATTTTTAGCAGGATCTTTTTTTGTTTTCTTTTTGCTTTTAAAAAGCTTTTTGACATATAAATAAATTCCGGCGCCGGCACTGGCCAGGCCTGCTTTTAATAACATAGTAGGAAGTTTCATAGATTCATTTACTATCTATAAAACAATTAATATACCAGTATTATATTTTTGTCGAAACCCCTTGAGGAATAAAATTTTGTAGCGATCACATAACTTTTCTAAAACGCAGCTTGTTGTTTATATACCACTCCATCTTTCATTACAAAAACAATTTTTCCAAAAACTTTTGGATCAGTCAAAGGATCACCATCCACTGCAACTATATCTGCAAGCTTACCAGCTTCTATGCTACCTAATTGATCTTTCATTCCTAAAAGTTCAGCAGCATTAATGGTTGCTGCTTTTATTGCTTCCATTGCGGGCATACCGGCTCTAATCATATATGTAAATTCCTTCCAGTTCTCTCCATGTTTATAAACTCCTGCGTCGGTACCAAATGCAATTTTTACTCCCGCCTTATATGCTTTTGTAAAAGTGTTAAGCAATTGAGGGCCGATCTCCAATGCTTTTTTTGAAACTACATCAGGATAATAGCCGGGTTTTTTTGCAGAATCAGCTACTGATTGTCCAGCGGTAATAGTTGGAACATACCAGGTTCCATATTTTTTAAAAAGCTCAATTGTTTCATCATCCATTAATGTTCCGTGTTCAATAGAATTAACACCGGCACGAATAGCTCTTTTCATTCCTTCGGCACCATGCGCATGTGCAGCAACAGTGAATCCATAATCTTTTGCGGTTTCAACGATCGCTTTTATTTCCGCTTCGGTAAATTGAGGATTCTGTCCATTCTTTGCAAGACTTAATACACCACCTGTTGCTGTAATTTTTATCAAGTCAGAGCCATCTTTATATCGTTGTCTTACTGCTTTCTTTCCATCCTCTTCACTATTCACCACGCCCTGGGCAGGGCCGGGATCACCCATCAGATCTTTTCTGTAGCCATTTGTTGGATCGGCATGTCCACCGGTTGTTCCAATTCCTTTTCCTGCTGTAAAAATCCTGGGTCCCTTCACTTGTCCTTTATTGATCGCATTGCGCAAAGAAATATTTACACCACTTCCACCAAGATCTCTTACGGTTGTAAAACCTGCCATCAATGTTCTTTCAGCTATCGGGACTGTATTGAATGCAATATCCGGTGGATTCAAAGTAAACCGTTCCATGTATTGTGTCGGGCTTGTTTCACCCTCCATGTGCACATGCATATCCATCCATCCGGGAGTTACTGTTTTGGTTTTGAGATCGATCGTTTTATCGGCAGTGCCTCCTTTTGCAAATCCTTTTTCAACAGCAGTGATCTTATTTTTTTCAATAACAATGGTCATTTCTTTTTTAGGTTCATTTGAAATGCCATCTATTAAGACACCGCACCAGATATAAGTTTTCTGCGCCAATAAAAATTGTACGGATATAAGTGTGATCAGCAAGAAAAGCATTTTTCTCATAAACAATAGTTGAGCAATAAAAGTAATGGAAATGTCGATTAAACCAATTGTTTCGGCCTGATATTGGATGCAGCAATTTCGAAAATGGATCTATGGACAGTAAAAAAAAAGCACCGGGGCCGGAATTGAATCAAAGAGCTAATGGGACTAAAAAAAATAACTTAAAACCACAAGCATCTTTTTTTGCGATTGGTATTGGAGCGTCGGCTGGTGGTACAAATGCTGTTAGTGAGCTGATATCGCAATTACCAGCCAACTTAAATGCCGCGGTATTTGTGGTATTTCATTTATCTAAAATTGCAATGCCTGAGATCCTTCTTGAAAGAATGAAAAAGCGTACAAAACTCGTATGCAAGATCGCCAATGATAAAGAACCCATTGAGCCTGGTACCATCTATTTAGCGGGTCCGGATGCTCATTTACTCGTCAAGGATAAAAATATCCTCCTGGGTCATGGTCCCAGGGAGAACCGGTTTCGGCCTTCCATAGATGTTTTGTTCCGCTCAATTGCTGCTGATTTTGGTGAAAGATCGATCGGGATTATTCTTACCGGTTTCTTAAATGACGGCACTGTTGGAATGAATGCGATCAAACAAAGTGGTGGATACACGATCGTACAAGATCCCAATGAAGCTGAATATCCGGATATGCCCTTATCGGTATTAGAGACAATGGAAGCCGACCATTGCGTATCACTAAAAAAAATGGGTGATGCTATTTTGCATATAACAAAGAATGCAAAAGTAAAAGGGATAACCCCACCTAAGGTAGTGACACTGGAATCGAAATTATCAGAGAGAGCAGCCACGAGCATTGAAAAAGTGAGCCAGCTGGGTAACAAAACAATTTATTCATGTCCTGACTGCGGTGGTGGGTTATGGCAAATAGACAAACCGTCCCTGCATTTTCGTTGTCATATAGGTCACTCATATACTGAAAGAGATTTACTATATAAACAATCGGAATCTATTGAACATACGCTGTGGGTATCAGTAAGAATGATGGAGGAAAGAAGACTTTTATTGCTGAAGAATGCAAAAAGCTACAATGATAGAGGGCTACAAAAAGTAAGTAAAGAATATTCGGATCGGGCTGAGCAAATGCAAACTCATATCCTGAAATTAAAAGAATTATTATTCAGAATAAATAAGGATTAGTGTCCGTAAGCTGTTTCAACATTGTAAACGGGCCTTTTTTTTTTTTTAAAAAAAAAACAGGCAAATACAATAACGTACCTTTCCTATCCGGCATTCCGGACATCGAAAATGAAAAGGGGCAATTCAAAAGCAAAAAAAACAATCAAGAGGAAGGCCGTTGCTGAAAAGCAGAACGGCAAACAAATTCCTGCGCCCAAAAAACCGGAAGTAAAAAATAAAAAAACCGGGTCAAAATCTTCTAAAAACATTCAACCATTCCCCGTGGTAGGCATTGGGTCATCTGCCGGTGGTCTTGAAGCATTTAGCAATTTTCTGAATAATTTACCGCCTGATCTTGGAATGGCTTATGTGTATGTGCAGCATATCTCGGCAACACATGAAAGCTTATTACCTGAAATACTGGAACGAAAAACCAGGATGGTGGTTGTAAAAACTGAACCGGAAATGAAGATCGAGAAGGATCATATTTATGTGATACCTCCGAATAAGATCATTACAATTGCTGATGGCACACTGAAATTGAAACCGAGACCTCACAAAGAAATGTTTTACCCCATAGATTCTTTTTTTATATCTCTGGCTAATTCTTACAAGGAAAATGCGATCGGCGTTTTATTATCTGGTACCGGCACTGATGGAACACTTGGTTTAAAAGCGATCAAAGCCGAAGGAGGAATAACATTTTCGCAGGATGATTCTGCAAAATACCATGATATGCCAAATCATGCCGCAGAAATGGGTTATGCTGATCTTATAATGCCGCCGGATAAAATCGCTTCGCAGCTGGCAGTTTTTAAAGACAACCTGTCCGCACTGCGGGAACGGGATGACATATTGAATAATGAATCAGACATGCGAAAGATCGAAATGATCATGCATTCAAAAAAGAATGTGGATTTTTCGCAGTATAAAAAACCTACCAGTCATCGTCGCATTTTACGACGCATGGTATTGCACCGTTTAAAGACATTGGGTGAGTATGCAAGGATGTTAAAAGAGAATAGAACAGAAGTGAATGCTTTGTACCAGGATCTTTTGATAAGCGTAACCAGTTTTTTCAGAGATACCGGGATTGCTAATGCTTTAACTAGTAAAATCCTACCTGTTTTATTCAAGGGCCGAAAAATAAATGAACCGCTTCGTGTATGGATACCTGGTTGTGCTACCGGCGAAGAAGCGGTATCAATGGCTATTATCATTTTGGAATATTTAGGTAAAAAGCCGATCAGTTCACCTGTACAAATATTTGCAACCGATCTTAATGAAAAAGCTATTGAAAGAGCCCGGGCCGGCATTTATTTAAAAACAGCCTTGCAAAATGTATCACCGGCACGGTTGGAAAATTTTTTTACAAAACTTGATGGTCATTACCAGGTAATAAAAGCCATTCGTGAAATGATCATCTATGCGCCGCACAATCTTTTAAATGATCCTCCATTTTCACGAATGGATCTGATCAGTTGTCAGAATGTGATGATCTATCTTGAAGGCAATTCGCAAAGTAAGATCATGCAGTCATTTTATTATGCACTAAGGCCTACAGGTTTTTTGATCCTGGGAAAATCCGAAAGCGTAGGGGGTTCATCTGATCTTTTTGAGCAACAGGATAAAGAAAATAAAATATTTCTAAGGAAAAGCATTTCAACTCCTGTGCATCTTGATTTTTTAAACCGGGCACCTGTTCCCGTCACTTTAAAACTTATTGAAGAAAGAAAAAATTTCGAATCTCCAAAAGAGATCGATATAGAAAAAGAAACGGACAAAGTACTTTTAAAAAAATTTATACCACCCAGCTTATTAATTAATAAAGATCTTGAAATACTTCGTTTCAGAGGGGCGGTATCAAAATATCTTGAGCCGGCAGCAGGGAGAGCAAGCCTGCACCTGATGAAAATGATAAAAGAAGAGATGGTGTTTGATATGAGATCAGCGATCAATGATGCCAAAAAGCAAGGGCAGCATGTAAAAAGGCAGGGGCTTAATTTTAATGGTGAAAAAGATATAACGATCGAAGTAGTTCCTATAAGAGCAAATGCAAAAGATAATTATTTTCTGATCATTTTTCAACCAGCTAATGGCGAAATAGAAACCAGGCCGGGGAAAACTATTACTCCATTTAAAAGGTCCAGCAACGAACGCATCTTTTCCCTGGAAAGACAATTAAAAGAAGCAAGGGAAAATATGAAGATGATGAGTGAAGAGTTTGAAGCTACAAGGGAAGAACTTCAATCTGCTAATGAAGAAGTGTTATCATCCAATGAAGAATTACAAAGTATAAACGAAGAGTTGGAAACCTCAAAAGAAGAATTGCAATCAACAAATGAGGAACTTACTACTATTAATGAAGAGCTTCAAACCAGGAATGTTGAATTACAGGAATCGTCTGAATATGTAGAAAGTATTTTTGATACCTTACACGAACCTTTAATCGTATTGAACGACGATCTGCGGGTAAGAGATGCGAATAAGGCATTTTACAAAATGTTCCGTACTACTCATGAAGAAACAGGTGGTAACAATTTATTTAGTTTGAATAACTATGAATGGGATATACCGGAATTAAAAAAACAATTAAAACTTCTTCAGTCAAAAAATATTGAATTTAATGACTTCGAGATCCGGCACACATTTAAATCAATAGGTGAAAGAGCATTTTTATTGAATGCACAGAAATTGTTTATCAAGGATAAAAAGAATGCACTCATACTTCTTGCTATTGAAGATATAACGGAGCATCGCTTTACTGAGGAACGTCTGAGAGAAAGTGCAGAAAAGTTTCGGTTACTCATAGAAAATGCGTTTGATATAATTACAATTTTATCAGCAGAAGGGGTCATTGTCTATGAAAGTGAATCCATCTCGAAAATACTTGGCTATTCTCCAAACGAAAGGGTGGGGAAAAGCATATTTACCGATCCTATTGTTCACCCGGATGATATCAAAGCTAAAAAGGAAGCATTTCTGAGGGCATTAGAAACCCCGGCCGAAACCGTAAGCACTGAATTTCGGTTGCAACACAAGGATGGAAGTTACCGCGATATAGAAGCTGTTTATTTAAGCCTGTTGGATAATCCCCGTATTGAGGGTGTGGTTGCAACCTATCATGATGTAACGGATCGCAAAAAAATAGAAAAACAGAAACAAGAATTCATAAGTATTGCAAGTCATGAATTGAAAACACCTGTTACAAGTTTAAAAGCTTATGCGCAAATATTGGAAGATACTTTTATTAAAGCTAAAGACAAAAGATCGGCGGAGCTACTGGAGAAAATGAATAACCAGGTTGACAGGCTTACGGCACTTATCACCGATCTGCTTGACTTTACCCGTATCCAGGAAGAAAAACTAAAACTACGGGAAGAAAATTATAACATTAACGAATTGATCTCCGAAGTGGTGGAAGAGATGCAACGAACAACCAGGGCACATAAGATCATTACCAAATTAGATAAGTCTGTTCAAATGTGGGGTGATCGTTACCGAACAGGGCAGGTGCTTACTAATCTTCTCAGCAATGCGATCAAATATTCTCCCCATGCAAAAAAAATAATTGTTAGTTCGAAAATTGATAAGAATGTAATTACGGTTTGTGTGGAAGATTTCGGTATTGGGATAAAGAAAGATCTTTTAAATAAAGTGTTTGAACGTTTTTTCCGTGTGTCAGAATCTAAACTGAATACTTTTCCAGGATTAGGTCTTGGGTTGTATATTGCAGCAGAAATTATCAAGAGACAAGGCGGGACTATAAACGTTGAAAGCACGGATGGTAAAGGATCTACTTTTTGTTTTTCACTTCCTATAAAACATTATGAGAAAGCGTAAAAACAATGCAAAGTCAATTGAAGTCTCCGATAAGGGCATAAATTTTGCTAAACATTTAACAATGAAGAAAAAGATTCTTGTGGCGGACGACGATCCGGGTATCAGGGATATTTTTAAGATCATTTTTGAAAGAGCGGGATATAGTATAGAAGTAAAAGACGACGCTGAGGACGTATTAAAAAATAATTTTACAATTCCTGATGTTTTTTTGATCGATAAATTATTATCCGGTTATGATGGCCTGGATATTTGCCGTTATTTAAAAGGCGATCCGCGTACTAGTCATATTCCCGTTATTATGGTTTCTGCTTCTCCTGACATTGGCGTTACTGCTGTTAAAGCCGGCGCAGATGATTTTGTTGAAAAACCGTTTGATCTCAAATATCTTTTGAAAGTGATCGAACGCAATATCAGCCGTGCAAAAAATGAAATGCAATCAAGAACAGTTCGCAATCTCCAGGATTAAGAGTTATCTGTATTTACGCACATAAAAAATAAGACCATCAGTTGTGGCAGCTTAGCGGCTTCCGAGCAGCAGCATTGGGCGACAATGCTTGCAATCGTTTGTCCTGATCTGAAATCATAAAAGCCAATTTCCCTTTGCTGCATTTTCTGCAGATCTGCCATGCTTTTGTAAAAACCTTCTCATTAGGTCTTAAAAGTTTCCAATTTCTGCGCATGTGTTGAAAAAATTATTGACATGAAAATAGCTGTGAAAGTGAGTTTCGCCAGAATAAAAAAATTGCTTCGCTTTTTTTCCACAATCCTGATTTTATATTTTCTCAGTAACGCAAATTCCGCTTAGTTTTGCATGACCTCCCGGATTTAATTTCTTTCCGCTGGTCAAATAGAGGCTGACTGAATTCTCGAAAATTTATTGCTCAATAGAATTACTGAACGCTGAAGAGTGCGACGCAACAGGTGTTGAATGATGATATGTTGCGGGGCGCATAATTTTTTTTAAAACAAGAACTAAAGATATGTCCAAGTATGTATTTGTTACGGGGGGAGTTACTTCATCATTGGGGAAGGGAATTGTTTCTGCTTCACTTGCCAAATTGTTGCAGGCAAGAGGGCTGCGTGTGACCATTCAAAAATTTGATCCTTATATAAATGTTGATCCGGGTACGTTGAATCCTTACGAACATGGAGAATGTTATGTAACCGAAGATGGCGCTGAAACAGATCTTGATCTTGGACACTATGAGAGGTTCCTGAATATTTTTACTTCACAGGCAAATAATGTAACAACAGGTCGCATTTATCAAACTGTTATAAATAAGGAAAGAGAAGGAGCTTATCTGGGAAAAACAGTCCAGGTGATCCCGCATATTACTGATGAGATTAAACGACGAATGAAAATGCTTGGTGAGAACGGTGAATGGGATATTGTGATCACGGAGATAGGTGGAACAGTCGGTGACATTGAATCTCTGCCGTATATTGAGGCAGTTCGTCAATTACAATGGGAATTACCGGAAGAAGATCTGCTGGTAGTTCATCTTACATTGATCCCTTATTTAAAGGCGGCAAAAGAATTAAAGACTAAGCCAACACAGCACTCAGTAAAATTGTTAAGCTCTGAAGGAGTTTTTCCTGATGTGATAGTTTGTCGTACAGAAGAGCCGATCACTAATGAGATAAAAAGAAAGATCGCTTTATTCTGTAATGTAAAACCTGAAGCTGTAATTGAAGCAAGGGATGCGAGTACGATCTATGAAGTACCGTTAATAATGATGGAAGAAAAGCTTGACGAGATCGTTTTGAAGAAATTAGATATTCCTAATAATAAAGAACCGGAATTAGGAAAATGGAGAGAGTTTTTGAACAAGCTTAAAAACCCAAAATCAAAAGTTACAATTGGCTTGATTGGCAAATATGTTGAGCTGCAGGATGCTTATAAATCTATACTGGAATCTTTTGTTCATGCAGGCGCAATAAATGAATGTAAAGTGCAGGTTCAATATATCCATTCGGAATTTATTACAGAAGATAATGTGGGTGAAAAATTAGCAGGTCTTGATGGATTATTGGTAGCACCGGGTTTTGGTCATCGTGGTATTGAAGGAAAGATAACCGCTGTAAAATTTGCAAGGGAAAAAGGATTGCCATTTTTTGGTATTTGTCTTGGTATGCAAATGGCGGTTATAGAATATGCAAGAAATATTTTGGGGATCAGGAATGCCCATTCAACAGAAATGGATCCGACCTGTGATGAACCGGTGATTGATATGATGGAGGAACAGAAAAAGATTACGATGAAAGGAGGAACGATGAGATTGGGTTCCTATGCCTGTGATATAAAAGAAGGAACGCTGGCACAAAGAATTTATGGTAAGCCACAGGTTAGTGAAAGACACAGGCACCGTTATGAGTTCAACAATAAGTATCTCTCACAATTCGAGAATATTGGAATGATAGCCAGCGGTCGTAATCCTCAAACTGGTTTGGTTGAAATAATGGAAATTCCCTCACATCCTTTCTTTATCGGGGTTCAATATCACCCTGAACTTAAAAGCACAGTTGAAAGCCCGCAACCGTTGTTTGTTCATTTTGTGGCCGCAGCAAAGAATTACAGTGAAAACAAGCCAATGGTAAAAAATCTGCAGTTGAAAGATGTTGTTATTTGATCAATCGGCAGTCAGCAGTCATCAATCGGCAGTCGGCAGTCAGCAATCAGAGTCTCATTAGTGGCAGCTTTAAAAAGTTTTTTAACTAAAACTAATACTATGAGTACTTACAAAGATTTACTTGCCTTTAAAAAGGCTTTTGCTTTAGCGATGAAAATTTTGAAACTTCAAAACATTTTCCTAAAGAAGAAACGTATAGCCTTACTGACCAGGTAAGAAGAAGTTCAAGATCCGTGTGTGCAAATTTTGCAGAGGCATTTCGCAGAAGAAAATATGCTGCTCATTTCTTAAGCAAGCTTTCTGACTGTGATGCAGAAAACGCCGAAACTGAAGTTTGGATCGACTTTTCGTTCGCATGTAAATATATTTCTGACTTAGAGTATAAAGAACTAACGGCTGACCAGCAAGAGGTAGGACGATTAATAGGAGATATCATAAAGAATCCTGAAAAATACATGTAACAGATCGCAGAATTGCCGACAGCCAACTGCTGACTGCATACTGCTTACTGAAGACTGAAACACCTATCTTTGCCCACTCCAAATTTTTAAGCTCCATGAAGTTTGATCGTAATACGGTTATCGGTTTTGTGTTATTAGCCCTGCTTTTTTTCGGGTTCTTTTATTTTAATAACCAGGAACAGGCGAGGGTTGCAAAAAACAAGGCAATCCAGGATTCAATTGCAAAGGCAGCATTACCTAAGCCAAAGATGGATACATCATCGGCTAAAAGAAGCGATACCTCACACTTAAGTAACCCAGAGATAACTATTGTAACAGGACAGTTTCAAAAGGCAATGATAGGAGGTGAACAACTTGCTTATGTTGAAAATGATCTTGTAAAAATTGCATTTACAAATAAGGGTGGGCAAATAAAATCGGTAGAGCTTAAAAAATTTAAAGACCAGGAAGATAAACTTGTTAAGCTTGCATCAACCCCCTTTGATAAAATTGATTACAGGATCAAAGGTGATCCAGATCAAGTTGAAAACATAACTGCTTTTTATTTTACTGGTGGTAATGTTGTTGCGCAAGGAGATTCTGTTCAAACAATCACTTATACTCTTGCAGATAGCTCAGGCCGTTCCATTACTCATGAATTTGTTTTGAAAAAAGACGAATACATGATCGACTTTAATGTAAAAGTAAAAAAGGCAAATACATTTTTTGACAGTGAGACAATGAACCTGCAATGGCAGTATAGATCATTAAAGCAGGAACAGGACATGTCTTATGAGAGAACTAACTCACAAATGGGATATGTAATGGATGATGAGTTTGATTATTTCACCATCGGTCGACGTAGCGATGTTCAGTTCGATAAACCTGTTGAGTGGGTAGCAATGCGCCAGAGATTTTTTAATGGAATATTGGTGGCTAAAGACAATTTTTCAAGGGGTGAAATGAAATGGGTTTCTCCAAACGATTCTATCACTGTTGTAGAATCAACGGCAACTTTGCAGCATGCTGTAAAAGGTTCAGATGTTACAATTCCTTTATCTATTTATTATGGCCCAAGTGACTTTCGTATTCTGAAAAAATATGATAAGCAAATGGGTAAGCTGGTCAATCTTGGGCAGGGAATTTATGCATTTGTAAGACCGATCAATAAGTTTATTGTATTGCCTGTATTTGATTTTTTCAGCAGGTTAGTTGGCAGTTATGGCATTGCGATCTTATTACTCACATTGGTTATCAGGGTGCTTATATCGCCACTTACTTATACAAGTTATTTGAGTGGTGCTAAAATGAAAGTGCTTCGTCCTGAAATTGAAAAATTAAAAGCAAAGCATGGCAAGGATCAACAGGCGATGAGCATGGAACAGATGAAACTTTTTAGAGAAGCCGGTGTGAATCCTTTGGGCGGTTGTATCCCAGCATTGTTACAGATCCCGATCTTTTTTGCACTGTATAGTTTCTTTAATTCTTATGTTGACCTAAGAAATGAAAACTTTTTATGGGCAAAGGATCTTTCTGCCTATGATTCTATTTTAAATTTTGGGAATATACCGGTGATAAGTTCGATCTATGGTAACCACGTAAGTTTGTTTACAATTACGGCATGCCTTACCAGTTTTCTTATTTCTATTTATAGCATGAGTATGACACCGGATCAAAGCAACCCGGTCTTGAAATACATGCCCTATATATTCCCGGTATTTCTATTATTTATCTTCAACAGTTTGCCTGCAGCGCTTACATGGTATTATACGGTATCAAACATTGTTACATTAGCTCTTCAATTTGTGATCCAGAATTACATTATCAACCACGATAAAATTTTGGCTAAAATGGATGAGAATCGAAAAAAGCCAAAATCAAAATCGAAATGGCAGGAACGGTTTGAGCAAATGCAAGATCAGCAAAAAAAGCTGAAGGATATGCAGGCAAAAGGCAAACGCTGATTTATGTTAAATCAGGGTATTTGTTAATAAGCGTTTACAATGCTGTACAACTATTTGGCTAACTTGGCACGTCTTTTTATTACTTTTAAGCCAATGAAAAAGATCACTAAAACATTCGCTATCATATTAAGTCTTTTATGGGTTTTTAATGCAAAAGCTCAGAAAAGGATTACTGAAGGAACTATTGCCTATGACATCGTTGTGAATACAGGGAACAGCAATCCTTCAATTGCAGATATGTTTAATGGAGCTACAAGCATTGTTTATTTAAAAGGCTTTCAAACCCGCTTTGAGAGAGTGAGCTCACTTGGGGTAGAATCAACGATCGTGGATGGAAAAAGCGGTAATGTAAATGTGTTAAAGGAATACGGTGAACAGAAATACATGATCACCATGACACCGGCTAACTGGAAGGATGCAAATAAAAAATATGAAGGGATCGTTTTTGAATATAAAGATGAATACAAAGAGATAGCAGGTTATAAATGCCAGAAGGCTATTGGCACCATGAAGGATGGAACAACGATCAATGTGTTTTTTACAAAAGACCTGGTT
>DATDCP010000286.1:0-6910 GCA_036524255.1 Chitinophagaceae bacterium | reverse complement strand
GAAGAGAAGGAAGTTGGAATATGTTCCAGCATATATTTCATACTATGCCTTGGTAATTGATTAGTGCTATACAACTGATGAATATATACAAGACCTTTTGATCTATATATTCCAGGCATTGGCTCAGGCTCGCCATCAGTAGTATAAATAAAAGCATCGTCTGCAGCTTCAGTGTCGTAATTCGTAAGAAGTTCGCTAATTAGTTCTGTATTTATTAAAGGCATATCACAAGCAAGTATCAACAGATCTTCTTCAGGATATTTAAAATGTACACTTAACAATCCACACAAAGGCCCGTGCAATTGCAGGGAAGGATCATCAGGGATTAAACTATCTACGTGAAAAATTGATGAGTAGTCCTGGTACTGGTTTTTATTGACAGATACAACTATAGGGATCTGAAAATTGCGTAGAGTATCAATTGCTTTTTGTGTCCAGGTTTTGTCATTGAGCATCAGCAGTCCTTTATCACTGCCCATTCGTGAACTTTGACCACCACAGAGGACTACACCCAGCATAAATTTTTTTTAAGACTGATGATGTGTTTTTGTATCTGTATGGCCGAGATTTTTTCCCGGAGCAACTACATCCCGGACCAATTGTTTTAATTCTTTTATTTCAGGGAAGCCGCCAAATTCTTTGCGATCAAATATCTTTTTGCCAATAATGCTTATATGAAAGTCTCCATTTACCTCGCTTGGCTTAAGAGAAACTGAATCTAATTCACTTTCAAAGGTGGTGAGAAATTCCTGCGCCATATAAGCGGCCCGCAATAACCAATGACATTTGGGGCAGTATTCGATAATAACAGAAGGTTTCATGTTTTATATGTTATCTGTTGTAAAATTAGAGCTTATTGAATGCTTATTGGAAAATAAAAAAGGCAATCTAATGATTGCCTTCACTGTATTTTGTGCCCGAGACTGGAATCGAACCAGCACATCCTTGCGAACGGCAGATTTTGAGTCTGCTGCGTCTACCAATTCCGCCACCCGGGCTAAGGGGCTGCAATATTACGACATCCCGTTTAATTGCTGTTGAATGCGGTGGAGATATTTTTTCTTGTAATAATATTCTTTTACCTGCAGCAGCTCTTCTTCGGCAGTAACGCCGTCTTTGTAATGCTCCACAGTTTCTTTAACAGGGTCATAAATATCAGATTGCAAATTGTTGATCGCTGATTGCAAACTTAGTTTTAATTCAGGATCATCTCCGGCATCCATTAATTTTTCGTTTATTTCTAACACTTCCATCAAAAAATCGGGAGGCAATTGATACTTTTCTTCTTCTTCAAGCAAACCTTTTAGCTGCAAAACATATTTTATTGTTTCATCAGGGTTTTGAAAAGTCTTGAATGCTTTATTCAGATTTGCCGTTATTTCTAATGCCTTGTTTTGCTCTGATGGAGTAGTATTGGCATAAAAATCAGGGTGGAATTTTCTACTGAGCTCAAAAAATTTTTTTGGTAACTCGTTTTTATCGACTTTCAACTGAACAGGGATACCAAATATTTCAAAGTAGTTCATAATTTGTTTAATAGACACGATAGCTATCGGGTTACAGGAACCTGAAACGAGTCCTTCGACAAGCTCTGGATAAACTTGCAAAGAACGAGCAATCAAAGCGATGTCGCTGGTACAATAATAATTAAATTCGTGACCTGTTACAAATAAAGAATAAAGCATGAATAATGGCAGCGAAGTAACTGAGAAAAGGATCAGTAAGGTGAGACGGATCGTCCGCTACAGCGTAGCAGTAGCCGCTAGCCTGTTGTTGATCTTTGTTTGTGTTGTGGGGTTTAATTTTTACCGATTATCTTCTGACAGGCTTTTTGCGGAGAAATATTCAACTTATGAATCGCCAACCATCCGTATTGAAAATGATAGCACAGAATCAAAAATTGAGAAAGCATATCGCGAAAAGAATTTTGCAGAAGTAATAAAGCTGAATGCCAATTCCGTTTTATCAGTAAATGATATTTTCCTGACTGCTATGTCTTTTTTGGAAACAAATGATCCTTCCAGGGCTATTAGTAATTTTCAGGTCGTAATCGCAGACGTGAAAGATTATAAAAATTCTGCACTGAAAGATGCGACTGAGTATTACCTGGCGTTGGCTTATTTAAAGAACAATGATTATGACCAGGCGATGGAGTTAATGAATACAATACGTGATAACTCGTCACACCAGTATAAAAGTAAATTTAGCCGGAAGTATATCAATAAGATCAAACGATTGAAGTGGAGATAAACTCATTAAGCGGAGGTAGCAGATAAAAAAAGCCCGCCATTTTGTGGCGGACTTCCTACTTTATTGAAATGGACAGGGTAACTATTTAACCGGGGGTTGAAAACTGGAAATAACAACCGGGAAATGCCTTGTGGATGCATTATTCTTTTTTAATTGTTCGTCCAGGCTTTCGGCAACGGCCCGCAAATTTCTTCCGTCACTTTCATCAAAATCATTCATAGCAAGAGCATCAGCCTCACGCATTGCTGCCGTAGGATCGTCTAGGTATAAATATATTTTGGCAAGGTTGAAATAACTGGCATACCGGAGTTTTCTTGCTTCTTTATCGGAACCGGAATAAAGATTTTTTACCTTATCATAATAAGCAATAACGGGTTTCAATTTTTCTTTCACTCTATCAAGAGGTTCATCAGGGCTCATTAATACAATGGCATTTTTAAAATTATTCCAGGCCTTTTGATGTTCGCTGTATTCAGGATGCTTTTTATTATTCAATACCCAGAAAATATCATTTACTTTTTGGATCGAATAACCATAGGTTGTATTTAAATAATTATTCAAATTACTCACGGCCCCATTTACTAATTGTTTGGCCAGATTTGATTTGGTCTCTAATGCTTTATTATTGAAATTATTGGCAGCATCAACCGGGTTTGAAAATTCGGGAGTCTTGTACGTTCTTTTATTTTCTCTGTCAAACAAAACATAACCACTCGTCACTGTGGTTCCTTTATAATCATAAATGGTGGCTCTTGCACTGAATGAATAGGTCATCTCTGTTGAAAAGAATGACTTACGTATTTCAACACCTTGTTTGTCTTTTGTTACCTGGATCCTTTCTTTGGTTTCTGTATTTTCAATTACAATATCATCGAGTATGGTAATAATTGTGATATGACCAGTGCCACCTACTTTTTTTAATCCTTCAATATTGATCAGGTTTTCAAGATTGGCTGCTGAATAACCCAGGCCTAATGATGGTGATGCCTCTATACGAACATTGTATGTTTTATACTCAGTGGGCAAAGGCTCATTAGGAAAATCGCGGTATGATGCCGAAAAGTTGAATCGATCAAGATCGACACGCTGTGCAGATGCCGAAGCAAATAATAGCGCAGTGCATAGGATAAGTACAAGTTTTTTCATGAGAATTGGATTTTGGCTTACTAATTGTTGTAACATATAAATTAACGCTTCCCGAGCTTAAAAATTGCTTCCCATAGCAACTATTAAGACCGAAATGCAGTCCTTGAAAACAGAGACACTTCGGGTGCAAATAAGTAGAACTTAAAGTATTATATCAATCTTTTAAATTTTACGAGGATAATAAATTAAATAACACTATATCCTCTGAATAGTAGCACATATCCGCACCCTCTATTCCATCATTAAACCTTCTCCTTCTTTTTACCTTATCCCTCTTTATTATTATATCCTTAATGAAAAACCGTGAATTCTAAACTTAAAAATTTACGGTATGAAAAAATTTTGCCCAACAGCCAAGCTCGTCACCATTGCATTTTTCACCTTTATTCATTTATCAGTTAGCGCTACTGTTTTCCCGATCAATGTAACCTTTAGTGGTTTGCAGGAAACACCGGCAAATGCTTCTGCCGGCACGGGAACTTTTGTTGGTACTTACAATGATGCTACTGACAGTTTGATCTACACAATAACCTTTAGTGGGCTCTCTGCAAATGTTACAGCAGCCCATTTTCATGCAGCACCTCCGGGTATTGCAGCTGGTGTGCTTATAGGACCTGGCGGTTTTCCAACAGGAGTCCTAAGCGGAAATTTTACTGATACATTGGTATTAACTGCAAGCCAGGAAGACAGTCTGAAACGGGGCATTTTTTATTTCAATATTCATACAACCGCCTTTCCTGGTGGCGAAATAAGAGCACAGATCTTTTTGCAAAACTCATCTTTCCTTGTTCCAGATATATTTTGTCCTGCAGATACTAATGTAAATGCTGAGGCAGGACTTTGTTCAGCTTCGGTAGCTTTTAATGCAGGTGCTCATGCAGGTACGCCAGCACCTTTATTTTATTATAGAATTGGAAATACAGCTATCACCTCTCCTCATGTATTTCCGGTTGCTACTACTACCGTTATTGCTACAGCACTTAATTCTGCTGGTTACGATTCTTGTTCATTTAAAGTAATTGTAAAAGATGCACAACCGCCAGTTATCAACTGCCCGGCAAACATTACACAAGTAAATGATCCGGGTCAGTGTGGCGCAGTAGTTAATTATACAGTTACAGCAACTGATAATTGTACAGCAGTTACGGTTACTGTTCAGCCTGCATCGGGAAGCTTTTTCCCTGTAGGAGTTACTACAGTTAATGCAAAAGCAACTGATGCTGCAGGCAATACAGCTACTTGTTCATTTACTGTAACTGTAAATGATGTAGAGCCTCCGGTTATTCATGATCTTATTGTTACACCTCCGGTACTTTGGCCACCGAACCATAATATGAAAAATGTGAATGTAAACTATACAAGTACTGACAACTGTCCGGGACCGATCACTTGTAACATAACTGTAACAAGCGATGAACCGGAAAATGGAACAGGTGATGGCGATGCAGCTCCTGATTGGGAATTGATAGATGATCATCATATAAAACTTCGTGCTGAAAGAGCTGGCAATGGCAATGGAAGAGTTTATACCGTTGCACTAACATGCACTGATCAATATGGAAACAGCTCAAGTGGAACAAAAACAGTGTTGGTGCCAAAGAATATGTCAAAGAAAGATATCAGGCTGCTTGTTTTCCAATACTGGACACAGGGGAATGGTCATGGACACAGACAAGCTGAATCTGCATCAAGCAAAAATGTTGTGATCATGAATGAAGAAGATCCTGAAACAAGCACATTAGTTCGTGTATATCCAAATCCAAGCACTAACTACTTTACATTAAATATTCAAACAGGAAATAATAAGGAAAAAATTTCTATAAGATTGATTGATGTTGCAGGAAGAGTAATGGAAACCAGGAACAATCTTTCCGGAAGCCAGGTTGTAAGAATAGGTAATAACCTCATAGCAGGATTTTACATCGCAGAGATAAGGCAGGGGAATTCAACAAGACAAATCAAGCTATTAAAACAGTAATTATAATTTGAGTGGTTACGTAAAGGCAGTGAGATCTCACTGCCTTTTTTCATTGGTAAATGACCAAGTAGAACTTCAGCTGTTTATTCTTGGTGTTCTTCCCAACACTAAATAAATTTTGAGATCGTTTTATATTAATAAAACACAAAGTTTATGATCATGAATTGCGTTTCAGAAGTTGAAAAAATCATCCAGGATTATATTGAGCAGAAACAAAAATCTCTTTATTATCATAAGAAAAAGAATGATGCGGAAAAAGAATATAATAAACTGCTTGTTAGTTGTGGGGGAGAAGAAAAGAATTTTTCATTAGAAGAGGCAAACAAGATCTACCGGGCATTCAAAGAAATGCAGGTAAATGAGGAATTTTTAAAAAACGCAGAAGATAAGTTCAATGAAGCAGATGAAAAACTAAAAGAGTTAGGTAATATACTTTTCCATGCATCCATAACAGCCAATATATCAATACCTCCTATAAATGGAGAAGGTGTTGTCTCAAAACAAGTAACAGTTAGTTTTCCCAATCGGCAGGCACTAGTTATTTAATAAAAAAACCGTCTCGCCTGGCGAGACGGTTGTAAAAACAGAAAAACGAAATATTACTGAACTACCAATTTATTTGTAAACGTAACATTATTATTCGCACCATTTATTTTTAATAAATAATTTCCTCCGCTAACTGATTTTGGTATTCTTATTTCTTCAATGTGCATGCTACCCCTGACATTAATTTCTTTTGACTGGATCAATTTCCCGGTAATATCTATTAACTCTACACTGTATTTACCAATTGGCTGATCAGCAAACGAAACTTTTACAAGTCCGTTTGTTACCGGGTTAGGATAAACTGAAATGCCATTGTTTGCGATCGCATTTTGCAAAGGGGATTTTTTAGTTACATCCTCTGTCGCTTGTTGTTTTGGTTCTTCAGCATTTTTCCGATCCTTTTTCTTTTTTGCAAAAGCCAGTCTTTCATTCGCCAGGTCAGAAGCATTGAATACGGACGCAGTAGTAGAAACTTTTTCTGCCTGCATTGTTGTAAGATCAAATCTATAATAACCAATTGCAGATTCTGAGCTTGCAACAATTACTTTACTTCCTTCCTCTACCATAGCTCCGTTTGTGGAAAATCCTTCAGGTAAACCTTTAATAGTTCCAAGGTGAGAGGCCACTTTGCTTTCAATGGAAATTTTAAAAACATTCCGGTTAGCTGTCAGCAAGTATAAATTTCCTGAAGCATCGGCGATCATATCACCACCATATCCTTTGCGGCTATGAACCGAAAAATTAGCATTGCTTGCATCATCTGATAAAGCACCAAGATCAGTGATAACAGGATTTTTTCCAGTTGTGAAACGAATAAGATGATTGCCGTCATTGGTTAATGCATATCCATTTCCATCAGATGCAATTACCATACGGCATATTTGATTAGCCCCATCGCCTGGACCAGAGGCGGCGCCAAAAGGTTCATTTTCGAAATAATAAATTTTATTTGACTTCAGATCGATATAGCGAAGTTGGTTAATGCCGATT
>DATDCP010000285.1:0-2698 GCA_036524255.1 Chitinophagaceae bacterium | reverse complement strand
CCATGGCACTGTAAATAAAATAAACGAAGATGGTACCATTAACCTGGAAGTAAGTCCGGGCAGCTATATAAAAATGGAAAAAGCTTCGATCAGTATGGAGATGACAGCTGCAATCAATAAAGTGGCAGCTACTACTGAGAAGAAATAGAACCACGATTTATAGGATTCTAAAAAGATTAAGAGGAAATCGGGAAACTGGTTTCCTCTTTTGTTTATCCGATTAAAAACATCTTCCTAACTTTCCCAATAATCCTTTTCTAATCATAATAATCATGGTTCTTCGAGTCGGTCTTACTGGTGGCATTGGCAGCGGCAAGAGTACAGTTGCACAAATTTTTGAGGTGCTTGGCATCCCTGTTTATTATGCAGATATAGCTGCAAAAAAAATAATGAATGAGGACGAAGGATTAAGATCGGCCATCACAAAAATTTTTGGTGAACAAGCATATACAAATGATATTCTTGACCGCAAGTATATTTCTTCCATAGTATTTTCCGATCCGGCTAAACTTCAACAGTTGAATTCATTGGTTCATCCTGCTACAAAAAAAGATGGAGAAACATGGATGCAAAAACAAACGAGTCCATATGCAATTCATGAAGCTGCTTTGATATTTGAAGCAAAAGTTTCGGACCGGCTCGATCATGTGATCGGGGTCTCTTCCCCAATAGAATTAAGAATAAAAAGAGCAATAGAAAGAGATAAAGTAAGTCGGGAGGAAGTTTTAAAACGAATGGATCAACAACTTGATGAAGAACTAAAAATGAGCAAATGTGAATTTGTGCTCATAAATGATGAGCAACAACTATTGATCCCCCAGGTGCTTGAACTACACGAAAAATTAATCAGATTATCAAAACAAAAAAATGATGGATAATTTCCCTCATTGGGTTGATCATATCCTTGCTTTTCTTTTTTGTATAGCCCTTCCACTTTATGCTGCCCGCCAAAGAACAAAAGGAACAACGCCTATTCATTTCAGCAGCGATCAAAAAAAACAATTTTATATATCAGCCAGTTTTTCGCTTTTTGTCATGGGTGCTATTGTTGTATCTGTTTGGCTGATCTTCAGCAGACCATTAGCCGAGCTAGGATTAACTCAACCCGGAAACTTTCGATCATGGTGGTGGCTTGCAATTATTTTTGTACTCGTATATTTATTTGATACAGTGATAACGCTTTCATCAAAAAGGAGTATTGATGAAGAAATTGATAATTGGAAAAAAAGAACTCCATTCTTGCCTACAAAAAATAGAGAACTGCCGGAGTATTTTCTAATGTGCTTCAGTGCCGGGGTCTTTGAAGAAATTGTTTATCGTGGTTACCTTATCAATTATTGTTGGAGTTTATTTGAAGGATCTGATTACCAGCAAATGATCGCTGTTCTATTGCCGGCTGTGGCATTCAGTATTGCACATTTTTACCAGGGAGCAAAGGCTGTTTTAAAAATATTCTTTTTGGCTATATTCTTTGGCTACCTCTTTATCTATTCAGGCTCGTTGTTGGCCGTTATGATCCTTCATTTTCTTGTTGATGCTATTGGCGGATTACTAACAATTAAATACATGAAGGAGCATGTTCAACAACCTGATGATGAAAATAATTTTTTGCAACAATAGGATTATTCTTCACCGTGAACAACCGCTACGATACGTAAAGGGCCTCCGCTCCCACCTTTTATTTTCATTGGCAATGCAATTATGAATGCCCCTTTTACCGGAAGCTTATCAAGATTGGCAACATTTTCAAAACCAGGAATATTTTGTTCATATAAAATCTGATGCGTTTTGAAATCTTTTGACTGCCCATAATCAACACTTGCAACATCTAACCCTACTGCTTTAATCTTTCTGTTTTTTACTAACCATTCAGCTGTAGCAGGATCAATACCGGGAAAATGAAGTTTTGCAACTGCCTCCGCTCCTCTTTCGTCAGTACCCAAAAATCTTTTTGCATCAGGATAAAAGGAACCATATCCCGTATGAAATAAAATAATAATATCGTCCCGCAATTTCCCATTAATTTTTTCCCAAGCTTCTATATCAGCAATGGTAACCAGATAATCAGCATTTTTTAATGTATTATTTGAAACATCAATGACTACAGCTTCACCAGTTAATCGATCCAATGGAATTTGATCTGTGCTCCATTTCCCTTTTGCAAAATGAACCGGCGCATCAAGATGGGTTCCTCCATGTTCTGCAGCGCAATAATTATAAGCTTCATAATAAAATCCGGCTGGAGTAACTCCATTAAACGCAGTGTCTAATTTAAAGCCATTGGCAGTTGGCCAAAAAAGAGTCTTATCAGAAAAATCATAAGTAAGATCGATCCATTTCCCTTCGGAAAGTTCTTCAGTAATCGATTCATTCTTTTCATCCTTTTCTTCACAGGAAATACAAAAAACAAGCAAGAAAATTAAAAGCCATTTCATGGTAAAAAGTTTTGATAATCTAATTTAAGTAATAATAATTGTGTTGAATGGCAATTAAAGCGGGTTTTAGACATCGTAACTTTAAGAGGTAAGTATAGTTCAAATGAAACTCCTGGTACTCCTTGGTGCTATTTTAATTTTTGGATGGTTAAAGAGCAGTACAAAAAAACCATCTGGAAAACCTACGCAAAACACAATAACATTAAAAGACACCATTCATTTCACCAATCAAATTCAGCCAATACTTGTAAAGAATTGCTCTC
>DATDCP010000284.1:0-2052 GCA_036524255.1 Chitinophagaceae bacterium | reverse complement strand
CTCGCAACTCATAGCTTAAGATTTTATGGTGGTTTTGCCGAGGGTGTTCACCTCTTCCCATACCGAACAGAGAAGTTAAGCCCCTCATGGCCGATGGTACTGCACCACAATGCGGGAGAGTAGGTAGCTGCCATATTTATTTAAAAAAGCCTTTCAGAAATGAGAGGCTTTTTTATTATCCCTACAGGATGTTTTTGAATATCTAACAGATGAACAGTGAGCAGTTAAATGTCGATGTACTTTATCATTCACCATCTTGTTAGTATGCTGATTTCTTTGACGCCTTTTTTGGAAATATCTTTATTCTTATGACAGGCAAATGCAATACATGGAAAAGCAATTTTGTTTTCATAAGATTTGTAAGCTTAGAATGATAAAACTTTAAACGATCTTATCCCTTATTGCAGTTGCTATTGCCTCTCCTTTTGAATGAACATGCAGTTTTTCATAGGTCGGTATACATACAAGCTGTGTCAAGATGTTTGTCATTTTCATCCCAGATCCAGTAATAAGTTTCAGCAAGTTGATTAAGGCAGTCTATACGGTTGTCCCCCTTGGCTGTTTTTAGTTCTTGGTTTAGATTGACAACAATTTTTCGTGCAGTGACCATGTCTTCAATCCAACTCTGGGCATTTGCAAAAAAGGAGAAGAGCAAAAACAGGCAAACTGAAATGGTTGACTTTCTCATAACAAACCTGAAATGCAGTTTTAGTTAATTAAAAATTACGGAAAATAATCAGCATTTCACCACTAAACTATATTTGTATAGAAAGAATAGTAAGAGTGACTGAGAAATTGACGGTAATTGAAAGCTAGTTTACTGAAAGTGCGGGATAATTGGCGGGCTTCTTTTTTCAATGTCTCCGCAGGAGACAAATATTTTTAGAACAATAATGATTTTCACGGAAATTCAACTCCGATAGGAGTTGAATAAATGTATTTAACGGTTGTCTATAATTATTAAACTCCTACGGAGTTTAGATAGCAGTATTGAAAAGGGCAATTCATTCCTTATAAGGCAACAACTTCTTCAACAATACTTCCTTTTTATTCCTTGCTACATCGATAGTACTTCCATCACTCATCACCAGATAACCGCCTTCACCTTTAATATATTTTTCAATTTCATTCAGATTGACGAGGTAGGAGCGATGGACACGAATAAAAGAATGTTGTTCTAAAGATTCTTCTATTTCTTTTAAGGACCTTGTTACCAAAAGTTTTTTGCCTGTTTTTAATTTGATGTTTGTGTAGTTATCATCCGATTCACAACTTATGATTGTTTCAATCGGTATCATCTGCAAACCTTCCATGGTGGGTAAAGCAATTTTATTTATAGGATTAGAGGGTTGTTTAAATTTCTGCAATAGAAGTTCTAACTGTTGCGGAACAGGTATTTGAAAACGATCTTTTACTTTTTCTACTGCTCTTTTTAATTCTTCCCTGTCTATTGGTTTGAGTAAATAATCAATAGCGCTGAAGCGGATGGCTTTTAAAGCATATTGATCATAGCTGGTGGTAAAGATCAAATGGAAATTTATAGCAGGCAATTGCTCTAGCATTTCAAAACCGTTCATCTTTGGCATTTCTACATCAAGAAAAACGAGGTCGGGTAATTGTTGACGTATTGCAGTTAAACCGTCTTTTGCATTTTTGCAAATGCTGACTACTTTTATTTCCGGACAATCAGATTCCAACATAGCAGCTAATATTTCGCAGCAGTAAGGTTCATCGTCTATGATTATCGCTTTAAGCATATTCTTCAATACTTTCTTTATGCCTGATCTTTAATTGCACTCTTGTTCCTGACACTTCATTGTTTTCATTCAGTATATCTTCAATTTTATAAAAGGTACTGAAATTGTTTTCCTGGTTAAGCAAGGCCAATCTTTCTGTAGTGATCTTTAATCCCAATGATTTTTCTGATTTTGCTGATTTGCTTTTCATTTCAGCGGCTTTTTCCCTGCCAACTCCATCATCTTCAATAACACAATGCAAAACTTTTTCATGCTCAATGATTACTTCACTGATAATAATATTCAAATGTCCTTT
>DATDCP010000283.1:0-4041 GCA_036524255.1 Chitinophagaceae bacterium | reverse complement strand
CTGGATGATCATTACTTTTTCAATAAATTTTTTGCTGCCCTCAATTCGTATAGAATCTTCTGATGGAACTTCGATCAGCATAACGGTTATATTACTTCTGATGATAAGCCGGTTAAAGCTTTCAACAGCCGTCTTTTTTACAAACGTTTCTGATGAATTTTTCTGGGAGAATACTAACCCGGCCATGGTTATCAAAAGGATAAATAGGAAGATCTTTTTTTTCATTGCTGTTAAGGTTTATCGTCTGCCCCGCTTACCGGGACAGACGGGTTAATTGGTTTTTGAATAATTATGTATTCAAGCCACAAGGTTACATTATCAAATACCTGGAGAAAGCAGCTGATTAGTCAACTAGCTTGTTTCGTTCTCAATCACATGGTTGTTTTGAGCAGAAAGATTTTTTGAAACCTAAAAACGGCCACTCAAGATCATTGGGCTTTGGCTCAATTCGGTGGATCCTCCACTCAATAACTATTGTATAAATGAAAAGAAATGAGTTAGTTGGTAGTTGATTTTAAATGATTGCAAAAAATGGTGTAATTTCTTTCACTCTAATGAACCGCCACAGAAATATTGCTGCCTTAATGTGCTTTAGTTTTGTAATTGCATTTTCTGCATACTCACAACTCAAGTTTGATAAACCGGTTTTAATAACTAAAGAAAATGGGTTACCGGTAAATGAATTTCCTTCCTTTAAAAAGGGAGACGATGGCTTTATCTGGATTGGTAGCAGTGAAGGACTATGTCGTTTCGACGGACTACAAGTGAAAGTGTTCCGGGAAGGAAATGACCTGCGTTATTCTCTTTTTGATAATTGGATAAATACAGTTCAGCCGGTAAAGGATCATATATGGATCGGTACTGACCAGGGAATTTCGGTATTGAATACAAATGACTATACTTTCAGGCATTACCAGTTAACCAATAATGGAAAAACAGATTCATTGAAAAGAAGATTTGATCAGCCTGTTAATACAATGTATAAAGACAGGCATGGTAATATTTGGGTTGGCACCAGGTCGAGAGGGGCGTGTACATATGATGAAAGAAAAGATAATTTTCGTTTCTTTCCTGTTCCAGGCGATAAGTATCCACCGCTTATACCCTCACTCGGACCCAATAGTTCTGTATTGGGCTTTGAGGATTCGAGAACTAATGATTCAATTATTTGGGCCGGCACTACCAGCGGTTTGCAGGAAATAAATAGATACACAGACCAGGTTAGATTTTTTACTTTCCCTCAAAAAAACACAGACTACCAGGTTGCATTAAATGTTTTTCGCCGGATGTATCATCATGATGATGGGCTTTTATATGTAGGAAGCTGGGCCGCCAGTGTAAATATTTTTGATCCGGTCGAAGAAACATTTACTCCTCTTCGTGTAAAGAATAAAGAGGGACAAAAAATATTAAACAGCCCTATCGGCAAATTTATCCGTAAAAGCGACCATGAAATTTGGATCTCAACAAGTGCAGGTTTGGTCGTTTATGATTCTAAGCTGAAGGATGTAACCTGGTACAAATCAAATAACCTTATTAAAAATGAATTCTATGCTATTGATCTCATTGATGAAAACAATCGTGCCTGGCATGCAGATATCAATGGCTTAAGTTATTTCGACCCGTCTATGCAGCAATTTGCCCGCTATTCATTCAAACATCTTGAGGGTCCTGAAATGACATTTGCTTTTTATATTTTATCAGATAAGTCAGGAAATAATGTAACAATCTGTCCAAGATTTGCAGGAGGGATATATCATTTTAATAAATTAAAAAAGGAATGGACGAAATCTATATTCCCTGCAAAAAATTCTTTTTTGAAAGAGGAAAATGCCGTGCGGGGATTTGTACAACTGAGAAATGGAGAATATATTATTTCTTCCAATCGCGGACTATTTCTTTATTCGGAAAAAAGAGCAACGGTTTCCTCACTCCAGGGAACACCTCCTTTTTCAGCCTCAACAAGAGGCGAGATAATTCTTGACCGCTCTGGTAACATATGGATATCTGATGATGCACAAGGGTTGATAAAATGGAACCCGGAGACAGGTAAACACCGAATTTATAAAGATGGGCTATTGTCAAACGATACAAGCGAGGTCTACGGAAGGATCAAAGGAGGTTTTTATGGCAGGCTCAATAATTTTTTCGAAGACAGCCGTGGCAATGTATGGTTTCAAAGAAGCAATGGATTGGGAGTTTATGTTGCCGAAAAAGATTCTATCCTCAACTTTATTTATGCAAAGAATGAAAAAAATAGTTTTCCGACGGCACACTCATTTGCCGAAGATAAGACGGGCAGGGTTTGGATACTCAGTGCAGACGGGTGGTTAGGTTATTCATTGACCAGTGATCCGGCGAAAGGCGTTGTTTATAAATTTAATATGAGAGACAGAGACGTGCAGAACTATATTCAGAAATTAGCGACTGATAAAAACGGCGAAGTCTGGGGATACAATTCAAAAGAACTGATAAAAATAAATGCAAACGATCTTTCTTTTACAACATATAGCTTTCAATATGGCGTTGACGAGCCCGATTTTTTCCATTTTTCTTTTCTTCCTTCAGGAGAAATAATTTTTGGTGGTCGTCACGACATCATTATCGCCAACCCGGCTGAATTAAAAAGAAATACAGAGATCCCCGTACCCTATATTACTGAGATGCAGGTGTTGAATAAACCATTTCGTTTTGTGAATGGATCACCGGTTAGCCTGAAGCATAAACAAAACTTTTTCTCCATTGGTTTTTCGGCACAGGCATATACAATGGCAAAAGATGTAAAATTTCGTTACCGGCTCTATGACTTTGATGACTGGACAGAGGTAATGGGCCGGCGGTTTGCGAGCTATACAAATGTTCCGGGCGGGGATTATATTTTTCAACTACAGGCTGCGAATAATGAAGGAATTTGGAATGAAAAAATAATTGAAATACCAATTCATATTGGAACACCATTTTGGCTTACCTGGTGGTTTCGCATAGCATTTGTAGTGGTCATTGCATTAGCGGCTTATTGGTTGTATCGTTACAGGGTGGACCAGGTAAAGAAAAAGCAACGGTTAAAATCAGAGTATGAAAAAAAATTAGCGAATGTAGAAATGAGTGCCTTGCTGGCGCAAATGAATCCACATTTTCTTTTTAACAGTCTTAATTCTATTGATAGTTACATCATCCGCAATGAATCAAAGAAAGCATCTGAATACCTGAATAATTTTGCGAGATTGATGCGATTGATATTGCAAAACTCCCGTTCAAACTATATCAATCTTAAAGATGAACTGGAAGCGCTGGACCTTTATATGCAAATGGAGGGTCTTCGCTTTAAAAATAAATTCAGCTACTCAATAGCGGTTGATGAAAATATAGAAACAAGCTCGATAGTAATACCACCTATGTTAATACAGCCCTATGTGGAAAATGCGATCTGGCATGGATTGATGCATAAAACAAATGGCACAGAAGGATTGGTAAAGATCAATATTTCAAAAAATGAGGATGACCTGTTATGTGTAATTGAAGATAATGGCATCGGTAGAAAAAAAGCAGCAGAGATAAAGGAACAAAAACAAAAAAATCATAAGCGAAGCATGGGGATGCAAATAACACAGGATCGGATCGAGATCATTAATAAATTATATAACATGAATGCCTCGATCAATATTTATGACATGGAAGATGAGCGGGGAAATGCAAAAGGAACAAAAGTTGAGTTGATAATTCCTGTTTAACCAAGAAATAAAAATTTTATGATAAAAGCAGTGATCATTGATGATGAAAAAGACAGTATCGACACGCTGAAATGGAAGCTGGAAAATTATTGTCCGGATGTAAGTGTTGTTTCATCATTTGAAAAACCGGCAGAAGGTGTCGGGTATTTAAAAAAGAATCCTGTCGATCTTTTATTCCTCGATATCGAAATGCCGATGTTAACAGGGTTTGATGTGCTTGAAGAACTGGGCCGCGATATTTCATTTGATATCATCTTCATAACAGCGTATGACAACTTCGGTATACAAGCAGTGAAATTCAGTGCACTCG
>DATDCP010000282.1:0-6676 GCA_036524255.1 Chitinophagaceae bacterium | reverse complement strand
ACGGATTGAATAGTTCTATCACAAACCTTTCACATAGTTATTCGTGAACAACCTTGTTGAGGATCATTTTCATTTTTATAAGCCTTCTAAACCAGGGATCTCTCTTCTTAATATTTCCGTAAAAGCAGGGTTACTTGGTTCCGGTAATTGTGCATACAATATCTTGCCATCCGGATCTATTAAAATATAGCGAGGCATATAATCAACGCCATAAGATCTGCTAAACAGGTCCTTATTATTACTACGCAAGTGCAACACACTCAAAGATCTTTGGCTGGCTTCATCTTGCCAGGCCCATCTACTATCATCAATCGATAATGCAACAAATGCAACCGCAGGACTTGTATATTCCTCCGCAATTTTTTCAAAGACCGCAGATTGTGCAGTACAAGTTCTGCACCAGGTCGCCCATATATCTATCACCACATAGCGTCCTTTAAAATTTTTAAGAGAGAAGGTGTCTTTATTTAATGCTGTAGTAATAAAATCAGGAGCGGCGCTTCCACGAGTTAGACTATTTAATATGTAATTCAGCGTCAGTATTTGCTGCTGTGTTTTCTGTTGTGAGATAACCGGAAGATATTTTGCGATCAGCATTTCCCTGCTTGCACTATCCCTTGTTCTGCCAACAAGTCCTTTTATTTTATTAAAAACAAGATAGTCCCTTAATGTGCTTGCTGGTAATACGGTTGCTACTTTTGAAATATAAGCCGTATCATTCGAGGGATTCAGTTTATATTTCTGCTGATAATAGTCAGCAATGTTATCACGATACACAGAATAACTTAGAAGGGTGCTATCATTATAATTAACTGCATTCCTGATCGCATCAACCGATTTTGGAAATTCCAGAGTTTCAGTTGGGTTATATATTCTGAACCATTGTGCATACTTGCCATCCAGTAACTTTATGTAGTATAGAGAAAGTAATTTTTTCTGTAATGCAATAAAATCATTATTCGGCTTAAGATTATCTGCAGTTTTGAAATTATCCAGATTGTCAACCTCCTCGTTCCAAAGCCGCATAACTTCAGCTGCAAAAGCTTTTGGCTTCATTTCAGAACCATAACGTTCCAGCATATATTTATCACTACCAAGGTCGTTATCGCTGCCATTTCTTAAATACTCATTTTCGGGGTTCCTTGTTCCTGATGAAGTAACCCTATTATTAATACCATCAATTTTTACCTTGAGGAACAAGCTGTCCTTGTTTCCAAAAAAGATCTTTTGATTGATAGCTCCCAATCTAAATGAATAAACACCAGCAGGAATACTTTTATCCGTACTTACACTAAATCGATTATCAGTTATAGGAATTTCAAGAACAGTATCCATCAGTGGCTCTGCAAACAAATAGGCGGTTTGGAATTGATCTTTTGATTCAACAGTTCCTGTAATTGCTGTACGGGAATGTGAAGGAAGCTGAACCGGCTTATTTATATATATAAAAACTAATGCGAACAGAACCACAGGCACAAGCATATGAAGGATCCTTGGAGTTGGTTTAAAGAAAGCCCGTTTAAAAGTTTTTCGCACATACCATTGATAACCGAGCCATAAGGCGGTCACCATCCAGGCAATACTTAACCATTCATAATACATTAAAAAATTTCCCGCACTGCTACCTTCCGGGTTTGTTATTGTCATTCCCGGAGCAATATATGGCCACCATAATGCCTGGCGCATTCCAAAAAGTATTGTTCCTGTAATAGTGCCAACCAGCCCGATGGAAAAGGGCCATAGAAATCCACTGATAACAACAGAAAATAAATATTGAATACCCAATATACCAAGACCTGCAATGAGTAACCTAAGCCCGAGTCGGGTGATGAATTCAAATGGAATTGAATGTTGGGTGAAACCGGGACTGTTTTTTACCAACATAACAATGGTGCCACCTAGTAAACTAAAAAGTAAAAGGGCAACTATACACATGAAAGCCACCACTACAGATATGCTGAATTTGCTCAGGTAAAGAGAAGGTTTAGAAATTGGTTGTACTTCTATTAGCTTCCACCCACCTCCGCGATGCTCCATTTGGGTAAGACGTATTACAAGAAGTGTAAGAAAGATCGGAAAGAAAAAAAGACCAAAGCCCTGGAAGCAACCAGTGACAAATCTTTTCCATGAATTTTCCGAAGCTACAAATGTAAAATCACTCTCAGTTTGTAATAAACCAACCAAAGTAAAGATCGCAGGAATAAATGCAGCCATGATCAGTACCAGCCAAAATGTTCCCGAGTTTCTTAGCTTCAGCCACTCTGCCTTAAATGCCTTTATATAATCAGAAAAGAAATTCATAATAATTAGTTTGATGTCATTTTAATAAACCATTCTTCTAATCCTTCATTAGTGCGAACTCCCCTAACCGGAACTCCCTGCATCACCAATTCACGGGTGATGTTTGTAATGTCATCACTATTCTCAACCGGTAAAACAAATTCGTTGCTTATTAATGCGGTTGCCTGCGGATATTTTTCTGTAAACAAATTTTTCCATCTTGCAGTGTCATCCACTTTTATCGTAACGAGTTTACCATGACCGGCACTTTCCTGCAGATCAGCCATTGTTCCCTGGAATTGCATGACACCTTTATGTATGATGCCAACATGTGTACAGGTTTTTTCTACTTCATTCAATAAGTGGCTTGATACAAAAATTGTTTTACCATGATCCTTGTTCAATCTTTTCAGCATCTCTCTTATTTCAATGATACCGGCAGGATCAAGACCATTTGCTGGTTCATCAAGAATTAATAATGATGGATCGGGGAGCAATGCCATTGCGAGACCCAATCTTTGTTTCATTCCGAGTGAATACTCTTTCGCCTTTCTTTTGCGGTCATTAAAAAGACCGACAACCTGCAACACCTCGTCAACTCTTTTTTCATCCATATTTCTCAAGCGAGTGATCACTTTTAAATTATCACGGGCATTCAAATGAAGATATAACGAAGGAGTTTCTATCAACGAACCTATTCCTTCAAAAATGCCGGGAAGATTTTTTTTTAATGACTTGCCGTGAATAAAAATATTGTCACGATCATTTTCAAGCATACCGGTAAGCAGTCGTATAGTAGTTGTTTTACCGGCGCCATTTGGACCCAGGAATCCGAATATACTTCCTTCAGGAACTTTTAAACTTACATTGTTCACTACTTTTCTTCCGTAGCGAAACATGTAATTGAGTTCTGAAGTCTCAATTGCATATGCATTTGTTTGGTTCATGGCTATTTATTATCCGGTAAACATATAGAAATAAAAAAGGCGAACATTACGTTCGCCCTGTTATTTCTTAAAATCTTTATGAATGGTTATTCAGCTTCCGCCACCACTTCTTTTACTTCCGGTATCATTCTCTTCATCATTCCTTCAATACCAGCTTTCAAAGTGATCATCGAAGAAGGACAACCGCTGCAACTACCCTGCAACATCAGGTTTACTACACCTTCATCATAACTTTTGAATTGTATAGCTCCGCCATCCATTTCAACAGCAGGTTTTACATAATTCTCCAATAATTCTTTGATACGTTTTACGACATCATCATCATCAGCGCTGATCTCATTGCTGCTTTCCTGTTTGCTCGTTACTATTTCTTCTTCATTTATTACAGGCTTGCCCTCTTCCAAATATTCTTTCAGGAATTGGCGAACACTTGGGATCACATCGCTCCAATCAGTGTCAGGAGTTTTTGTAAGCGTCACAAAATTGCTGGCGATAAACACAGCCTTAATAAAAGGGTAGCCAAACAATTCAATTGCCAGCGGAGATGGCTTTGCAGTCTCCACATCCGGAAAATCAATGCTTTTGCCTGGATACAAAAGTTTATTTGCCACAAACTTCATCGTCTCCGGGTTAGGGGTCATTTCCGTATAAATGCTGATGATCGGGTTACCTGTTTTTATCATAACTCACAAAATTATATGCAAATATAACTAGCAAAGCCCGGGCCTGTTTACGAATGAAGAAAAGAGATTTTGATACCGGCTTTTGAGCCTTGATTGAGAGTTCCTTGCAGAGTTTATCGAGAGCGAAGCGAAGGACTCCTTTCGGGTTTCGGTTCTCTATTCAGCATTATTTCACGCAACGTCCGCAGCGAAATAGTATATATTATATTTGCCGCGATCGGTTTCATCGCAGCGTTCGCCGCGAGAAAAAAATACATTACATGAAGAAGATCTACACCATCGGTCATTGTACTACCAGCCTGGCCTTATTTGAAGAAACGGGACTTGATAAACTGATAGATAAAAAATTTACACTTCAAAATATCAAATTTGAAAAAATAACTCCTGCCCAGCTGGATGAAATGAAGAAAATGGCTGGAACCTACGAGGCTTTATTTAGTCGCCGTGCAATTAAATATAAAGAATGGAAACTAAAAGATAAATCCCTAACCGAAAAAGATTATCGTCAATACATCCTGGATGAGTATACTTTTCTGAAACGTCCTGTTATTATTATGGAGGATAAAATTTTTGTTGGCAGTGAAAAGAAAACCATTGCTGCATTAAAAGACGAATTAAAATAAAAGAGGAGCTGCAAAAATGCAGCTCCGTGCTCTCATAGAGCTGTCCGGCTATTGCGAGACTAGAAACCAATTTTTGTGACTTTGCACAAAATTTTTTTTAAGAATATTCTGTCCCGCAAATGCGGAACAGAATATTCGGATGAAGGATAACGAGAGAAATTCAGAATATGGACTTAATTATTTGAATCTTTTTTTGTTTCAGTTTTCACTTACCTGGTTACTGAAACATTCACTTTAGGTTTTATAGATTTAACCAAGGGCCCTGCCACTGGTCTATGATTATAAAAAACTGTGCCAATAAGCAAAGTGACTTGATAATAACATTCTATGATTTGAAAATCAATTTATTCTTAAGTGGAGAGTGAACAGGTTGATGAGCTGTTTATAACAGACGTGAGATAATAAAAAGGGTTTAATAGATGGGGATAACTCTATTTTTTATTTTTTTAGATCCGTCTATTAAACTATCCCGTATGATTCTTTTTCAACAGAATTAAACCTTTTGAAGTTTATATCCATTATGATATTGTGCGTATAAATATTGCTGATTCAATTTTTCATTTGTTAACTGTTGCTTTGCCTTATCCCATGTAATTTTTTCTTTACATCTGAATGCAATATTTCCTAACTGGCAAACAGTGGCAATATGAGAACCTGTACTTATAGGACAATTCAGATCATCCTGTTTTCCTGATTTTATTGCAGCAACAAAATTCTCCCAATGTTTTTGCAAACCATTGTCTGTTGGTTTTTTTCTTTCAACCATCACTTTTTCCTTACTCCTGTTTTCTGCGATCACTTCCCATCCACCGCGATCTAATTCCAATGTTCCATTATTACCAATGAATGCAATGCCATGATCTTTTCCAAACAAGCCATTGTCAATTCCCATTGCATGATCCCAGATCAAATTGAATTTATCGAACTCATACAATGCCCCCATTGTATCTGGTGTTTCCTGTGAAAGGTCAGGGTAAGCAAAATTTCCACCCAATGCAGAAACTGTTTTTGGAACATCGGCATTCATTCCAAAAATTGCATAATCCATTAAATGAACTCCCCAATCGGTCATCAATCCTCCGGCATAATCCCAAAACCAACGGAAATTAAAATGGAACCGACTTGCATTGAATTTTCTTTTTTGCGCTGGACCAAGCCACATTGCGTAATCAACACCTGCTGGTGGATCTGAATCAGGAACTTTTGCTGCAGGTTTCATCCATCCCTGGTAGCACCAAACTTTTACAGTTCTTATATTACCTAATTGTCCTGTTCTTATAAAATCGACTGCATCTCTGAAATGTTGCTGGCTTCTTTGCCATTGACCCGCTTGAACGATCTTATTATATTTTTTTTGAGCTGCAACCATTAACCTGCATTCTTCAATTGAATTACCAACGGGCTTCTCAACATATACATGTTTTCCTGCTTCCACAGCGTGGATCATTTGCAACGCATGCCAGTGATCCGGTGTCCCGATGATAACTGCATCAATATCTTTTTGCTCTAATAATTTCCGGTAATCGCCATATGTTTTCACTTTCGTTGTATCTACATTTAGTTTTGCAAGATCAGTCATTCGTTTATCCAATACATTTTTATCGACATCACAAAGAGCAACAACGTTTACACCGGGCACTTTTAATGCTGCAGAAAGATTGCTCCATCCCATGCCATTGATGCCAATAGCGCCGATGTTCAACTGATCCGAAGGGGAGATCTTATTTTTAAAAATAGCAAATGGTTCATTACTGAATGAAGACAATAAAGTACTTCCGCCTAAAAGCGTTGCAGATGTTTGTAAAAAACGACGACGATCGGTCATAAAAAATGTTTTAAGAATGTTTGATGAAGTTAGGATATAATTTAAATATCTCCTTCTCAGAACCAATACAGGTTCTCAATTGTATGAACATCAAATAAAACGATTTGCATTTAAAAATTCAATTGGAAGATCTGATTTACCTTCTATTGCGAGATCAGCAAGGATTTCTCCGACCACGGAGGCGAATTTAAAACCATGACCGCTAAAGCCACAAGCGATAGAAACATTTTCTTCATAGCCGGGGAGTTTATCGATTATAAAATTTTCATCGGGGGAATTTGCGTACAAACAGATCTTTGTATGAAGAATTGAATCAAA
>DATDCP010000281.1:0-10191 GCA_036524255.1 Chitinophagaceae bacterium | reverse complement strand
TTTTGAAGCTCTTTTACAATTTCTACTTTCTGATGTGGTAAAACTTCTGCATAATATCCATCAAGACCTAACTGATCACTAACTGCCTTTGCGACTTTCTCATTGTCACCTGTAGCCATCATCACTTTAATTCCATTTTTCTTAAAAGAGTCGATCGCATTTTTCGATTCGGGTCTAACTTCATCTGCTAATGCAATATAACCAACCAACTGATCCTCGATCAAAACAAAAACGATTGTTTCAGCTTCGCTTGAAGAGCTGTTGGCCGGAATCATTATTCCTTTTTCATTTAGATACCCAGGGCTTACCACCTTTACATTTCTTCCATTCACTTTAGCTTCCACTCCTTTCCCTGTTAATGCATTAAAATTCTCAGCTTTTAAAATTTCAAGTTTTTCATTCTTTGTTTTCTGTATAATACCAACTGCGATTGGATGCTCTGACGATTGCTCAAGCGCAGCGGCATATTGAAGTAATTCATTTTTTGAAAGTGTTCCAGTTGTTTCAATTCTCGTGACACCAAATTCGCCCCTGGTCAGTGTACCCGTTTTATCAAAAACAAGCGTTGTTATTTTCCTTGAATTCTCGAAAGCAGTTCTATTGCGGATCAATAAACCATTTTGTGCAGAAACAGCAGTTGAAATGGCAACTACCAGAGGGATTGCCAGTCCCAAAGCATGCGGGCAAGAGATAACCATCACCGTTACCATTCTCTCAATTGCGTAGTTCGTTCCCTCTCCTAATGAAAGCCAAACGATAAAAGTAATAATACCAACACCCAGGGCAATATATGTAAGCCATTTTGCGGCACGGTCAGCCAAATGCTGTGTTCTCGACTTTGCTTTTTGTGCTTCCTGAACGAGAGTAATCACTTTATTCAGATAACTATCTTTACCAGTATGTAAAACTTTCACTTTAAGTGATCCGTTACCATTTATTGAACCGCCGATTACTTTATCTGTCTTTCCTTTCTTCACCGGTTTGCTTTCCCCAGTTAACATACTTTCATTCAAATAACTTTCTCCTTCTGCTACAGTTCCATCCGCAGGAACTTTTTCTCCCGGCTTAATTAGAATAATATCATCCTTTTGCAACTCTTCAAGTTTAACATCCATCACATGATCGCCATGAACCTTATGTGCTTCAGCCGGCATCATGCTTACTAATAATTGCAAAGCCTTCGATGCGCCAAGCACCGATTTCATCTCCAGCCAATGCCCTAAAAGCATAATAACTATCAGCGTTGCCAACTCCCAAAAGAAATCCATTCCTTCAAAACCAAATATTATTGCTACGCTGAAAACATACGCCACCGTAATTGCTAATGCGATCAATGTCATCATTCCCGGTGATTTTGCTTTTATTTCCCCGGCAAAACCCTTTAAAAACGGCCAACCACCATAAAAGAAAATAAAGCTTGATATGATCAACAAAATATATTTATCTCCCGCAAATTTTATCTCGAATCCCAACCAATGCTGTATCATTTCTGATAACAGTAACACAGGCACTGTAAGAATAATTAAGATCCAAAAACGTTTTTTGAAATTATTGATCATCATGGCGTGATGATCATGCCCTGAGTGCCCCATTGGTGCATTATGGTCCATATGCAACATGTGATTCGCCTTCTTTATTTCCTTTGCTGGCGATTTTTGAGAATGAGCATCATCGTGATGCTGCATTTTTGAATGTTCCATCATAATCAATTATGTGTACAAATCTACTTCCTCTTAAATCAAGAGTATTACAGAATTTTGGAAATGAGTTGTAAAATCTTACTGCTATAATCCCAAATGAGTTTCTGAATTGCTTTTATTTGAGTCTAATGTCTCTTCTCTGTTCCTACTATACCCACTGATGTTTAATGAATATGCAATCGAGGTCTTAACTGAAAATAAACCTGGAATCCTACAGGAGCTTTACCATATAATGACTGTAATCCTTTATCGACAGCATAAATCGTGGCCTGTGTTCCTCCTACCAGATCTATATTTTTAAAATTTATCAATTGCCTGTTATACCCGGCAGTGAAAGAATGAACATTAAAATTTCTATGCGGGTATGTACCGTCAAGATCAAGCTCTTCTTTTGACTTCTGAATATATTCATACCGACTATAAAGTGCATTTTTCAGGTACTGATAATTTCCTTCGAGCAAAAACGAATGTTCTTTATGATCTTCACCTTTGTCATTTAAACCCCAAATGGCAGCACCGGAAAAATGTTCATCATTGTTTATTTTTTTAGAATATAAAGCTGATGCTGTCGTTCTTGTTACATCTTCTTCGGGTTCCAAAGCTTCCGGGCTATTAATAAATCCTTGTGAAAACTGTAATGCCCAATTTGCAGTTGGATTAAAAGATAAACGATAAGAATAACTATCAAATCTTGCTTTGTCAAAATTATACCTGTTCTCATCCGGCTCGCGACCTGTAAAAATTGAACCTTCGGCTTTAAAGTTTTTGAATCTGAAACCAAGTGTACCTACTCCAAATGTTATATGCGTTGCATCTTGCCAGTGGTGACCCAACGGGGCATCAGGATTATTCATCGATGAAACACGATGCATAAATGCTGTAGAACCTAATGCCGGTTCACCTGGATATCCGAAATAAGCTGTTATATCAATATCCTTGTTGATCATTTGGGTATACCCAATACTCAGTGCTGAGAAAAGATCATGAGGATGTTGCCGGTCAACAAGTCTTTCGCCTTTCCATGTTTCTCCAGATTGAAATAAAAGTGGGTAGCCATTTCCCCCTTCAGTTAACCGGTCAAAACTGATCATTGCTGTTGCATTCAGCAAACCTCTATTGCCAACCTTTCTGTTCATCATTGTCATAAACCAATTCGGGGCACTAAATTCACTTTCACCCCTACTGCCTGCCGAAAAAATATCCTGGCTCGTATAACGCAGGAACAGGCTGCCATGAAACATCCAGTCTGTTTTATCACCTGACTTCATCCACATATACATCGGGCTTGCATCTGGATTCCATCCTGTGCCCGAACCGTTTCGGTTCATTGGAAGACTTCTTGAATATGCATGAGATGGCATTGCCGGCATGGAATGCATTGAGTGATCCATTGTATCCATTGCTGGTTTCATTTGCATTGTATCTTTTTTTACAGCGGCTGCTTTTCTTTTTTGCACAGGCTGTTTCTTCTGAGTTGCAGGTTTCTTCGTTGTATCCGGCATTTGGTGATGCTCATGCTGTGCAAATACGATAATTGACAATTGAGCCAATAAAATAAAAAGAATGAGCTTTTTCATTTATAAAAATTTTCTTCGTGAATGGTTTCGTTAAGCACTATTATTTAATGGTCATTCATCATAACATTAGAAGCGAAAACAATGCCATGCCAGCCATCAGAAGATCCTCAATAATGGTTATTGTGCTCATTGGCAGGTTAAAAACAGCGCCAAGACATGCACAATGTATCTTCCTTTTATTCAAAACACTTTGAATAACCCCGACACTACTAACCACCATCACTATTAAAGTGACAATATTTGTGAAAAATGGTTGCCATCCTGTGATATAAGCGATCCCTAGTCCCAATTCTATAAAAGGATAAACAAATGCATATCCATAAACTTTTTTTGCAAGAAGATCATAAGTACGATAGCTGTCAGCAAATCCATTTATATCAAGCAACTTGAAAAATGAGAATGTTATAAAAAAACCACCCATAAAATAATTCATCAATTGCATCCAATTAAATTGCCCATGCTGCCAGGCGGTAATCGTTGCAAGACCAGTAATAAAAGCGAAGACGATAAACAATGGTTTGTAGGTAGCCAGCCAGGATTTTTCTTCGCTATTTGTCATCTCGTAATGATTGCCCTCTGCCATTTCCATCAAAGAAAATGAACCAGCTTTAGCAACTGCCCGCTGGAGTTCGGTAGTAGAGACATGTTTTTCCATGGTAATTGTTGCCTGTGGCGATTGCAACTGTATTTGTGCCCCTGTTATTGCGCCGATCTTAAGCAACTCATTTTTTACTTTGGAAATGCAACTGTTACAGTGCATCCCGTCTATTTGATATGCATGTGTCATGATCGAAGGTTTTCTGACACAAATTTCAGAAGCTTAACAGTGGGTGCTGTTACACAATTTATTATTAGTGTTACATCATTTTAAGATCAGAGTTTATCCAGGTGATTGCGATGATGGCTTTTTTGTTTCTTAAAGTCACTGGGAGAAAAACCGGTTACTTTTTTGAATTGGTTTGAGAGATGAGCAACACTGCTATAGCCAAGTTTAAATGCAATCTGGCTAAGCGAAAGTTCATCATACACTAATAGTTCTTTTACCTTCTCAATTTTTTGCAGAATAAAATACTGTTCGATCGTTGTGCTCTCAACTGATGAAAACAGGTTGCTGAGATAATTATAATCTTTATGTAGTTTATTAGAAAGAAGTGTTGAGAGATTTACGTTAAGTTCATCCAACTCGCCATAGTGAACAAGATTGACAATTGCATTTTTAACTTGTTCATTAACTTTCATTTTTTGATCGTCCAATAATTCAAACCCTTCTTTAGCCAGGTCTTCACGTATTATCTTTATTTGGTCTTCACCAAGAGGCGTTATCGTTTCAACCGCTCCCAGTTTTACCGACTTAATAACAGCTCCGGATTGCTGAAAAATGCCCGATACTGTTTTAATACAACGGGCACAAACCATATTTTTTATATTATAACTATTCATAAAAAATCGAATCCAAAATACTAATTCTATTTGATCTTAAATCTTACACCAGTATAAATCAGCCGACCGGTAACCGGACCCCAAACCAATGCAGCATCAAAATAAGTACTGAATGGTTGATCCGCAGCGATGATTACATCTTTTTGAAAATAATCTGACAAATTTTCTCCGCCGAGATATAATTCAAACGGATGTTTTTTACCAAGTGTTTTACTAACCTGCGCATTCATTAACACATAAGAAGGAGAACTCGTGCTAAGTTGATATTGAACCGGGTTAGCGGAAGTATTTGGAATTCTTTTTGAACCAATATAATTAAGTGTATAATCAAACTTCCAACCGCTCACCTCGTAGGCAAGATTAGCAAATGCCCGGTGTTTGGCAGTGAATGGCTTTTGCAGGAGTATATTGTTATAAGTTGTTCTTACATCAAAGAAGCGATAAGCTAACCTGACTTCCAATTTACGAACAGGTTCAAAATTCATTTCTGCCTGGAAACTATTTGAGAATGATTTTCCAACAAGATTGTAAAACTTAACCTGTCTTGCATCTTCAAGGTCCACCACTACTTGTTTATCAAAATCATTTCTGAAATAATCAATACTTATTAATGCATCACGATTAAACAATTTAAACTTCTGATCAACACTGATCCCTTTATTCCACGCAACTTCTGGATCGAGGCCATAAGCCTTATCCGCCATAGATGACATGATATTGACTTGTCGTGAGCTTACAAAAACACTCATGTTTTCGGCAAAGATATTTGCCGTTCTTTGTCCGCGACCGGCACTAAGTCGGATAGTTGTTCCTTTTACCGGCTCATATCTAACATGCAGACGCGGTGTCGCGAACCATCCGAACAAACTATTATGATCTGCCCGGAAGCCGGCAACTATATTAAACTTTTCTATCGGTGTATATGTGTATTCGAAAAAAGCACCAGGTACCGTTTCTGTTCTTTTAAAATTCATTGCTTTGAAATCTTCATTGTACTTATCAGAAACAAAGCTTAGACCGGTTCTGAACTTATGTGCGGTAGTTCCAATTATCGATTGATAAATCAGGTTAGCATACAAATTATTCTGTTCTGCATTATAAGATGTCAGCCCGAAATAAGAATCCTGCTGATGATCAAATGCTGAAAGTTGCAAGCCAATGCTTTGATATTTTTTCTCGGGAAACACATAACCAATCTTTGCAAAAGCCTCATACCTTTTTATATTAATTCCAAGTCCATAATGATTAGTTGTAAACTTGTCATCATCCGGATCATAGGCCGTTTCACCACCTGTTCTCGTGTCATTTAAATATTTAAATCCAAACTGTGTTATCAAACCTTTGCCGTCTTCATACTTCCAGCGATTAATTGCACTAAACTGATTACCCGTTGGAAGGTCACGAAATCCATCATTGTTAAAGTCGACCAACTCGTTATATAAAAAATCATCATGAAGTAATAATGCCGTACTCCATTTTTTACCAAATTTCTGAGTAAGGGTAAGATTCAAATCGGTTTTACCCATATCATTTATATAGGCATTTGCGTAAAGTCGTTCAGCTTTCTCCGGTTTCTTTAATTCAATATTTATCTGGCCGGCAATACTTTCAAAACCATTTGCTACTGAACCTACTCCTTTATTCAGTTGTATCGATTCAACCCATGGACCAGCAATGGAATTTAACCCCAAAGGCGTTGCGATGCCTCTTGGGCCGGGAAGATTTTCAACAGTGAGCTGCGTATAATTGCCGCTTAAACCAAGTAACTGTATTTGCTTACTCCCTGTTACTGCATCGTTATATGAAACATCAACTGAAGGATTGGTTTCAAAACTTTCACTAAGGTTACAGCAAGCCGCTTTGAATAATTCTCTTTCTGTCATTACATGTGTACGTATGGGGCTTAACGCAGCTAAATAAGTAGAGCGTTGTTTAGCATATACTTTTACTTCATTTAGCTGTTTGCCTGATGCAAGAATTATTTTTAGCTCCTTCGTATCAGTTATAGTTATAGTATCGGCTGTATATCCCGCATAACTTATGACAAGGCGACCCGGGTTATCATCATGCTGTATAAAGAAAATACCTGAACTATCGGTAAATGTCCCTTTGTTTGTTCCGAGCCAAATGACTGAAGCACCTGGCAAAGGTTTGAATGAACCTTTTTTATCTTCTTCCAGTACAACTCCTTTTATTTTTCCATGATACTCTATAGCATCAGTAGTCTGAAGGGTGTTCTCAATCAATTCTTTTTTTCTATAGTGACAACATTCAGGTAATTCATTATACACAGCATTTTTTGCCTTTTCGAGTTCTGTGTCATGGCCCACTTCGGCAATTATCTTATGAACTTTTTGCAGGGAAACAATGGTAGGACTGTAAACTAAAGTCAGCATTTTACTGTCAACATTCCAATCGGCAGATCTTACTCCTCTTATCTTTAATGTCTTTTCAATACGTTCCTTACACATCTCACAAGCGCCATTCACTTTAAAGATAATAGTCGTGTCATTTGTTCGCCCGAACAAATTAAATGACAAGAGTAACAAAACTATTATCGAAATATGTTTTATGGGTTTCATAAAATTTAAATTGAAAATTGAAATAAAGAGAGACCTGAAAAGATCTCCTTTTGAATGTTATTTATGATCCTCTTTTTTAGTTGAGTCTTTTTTCATTGTCATATCCATTCCGCATTTTGAACATTTTCCTGCATTATCACTTGATACATCAGGATGCATCGGGCAAGTAAATAATTTCATTACTTCAGCTTTCATTTCTTCTTTTTTTGAAAAGGTCATTTTTTTTCCGCATTGAGGACATTTGCCGGAGCTTGCACTTATTACATCAGCATGAACGGGACAGGTATAGTTCTTTGTTACAGCACTCTTCATATCTTCTTTTTTGCTTAATGATAATTCCATCCCGCATTTAGGGCATTTACCAGCTTTACCCATCTTTACATCCGGGTGCATAGAACATGTGTACAAAACAGTATGCTTTGTTGTATCATTTTTACCTGCTTTTTCCTGTGCAAAAACAGAAACAGAACTGATAGTTAAAGCTGCTATCATCAGCATCATAATCTTTTTCATATAAATAATTTGAGAATTAAAAAATGTAATACAAACACGACCAAGCCGGCCCCGATAACTATCGGAACACAGCCAAATAAGTGATTGAGATCTAAAGACGGAAAACGTTGTTGAGAATATAAATACCGACGCCATTATTTCGCGAAGGTGCGTGGCTAAGGTGATTTTCCTGGACTATAGAAGTGAAATGATATTCGGATGGATAAATAAAGGCAGCTGGAGCAGCAACTGCTGCCATCTGTAAAAGTTGGATAGAAGACTCAGCTAGTTTCTGATCAATATTGTTTTTTACAAACTTGTTTTCATCCTTACAACATCCGCCATCTTTTTCCATCCCGCATTTACCACATTTGTCTACAACACTATTCAATAAGCTCCAATCGATGAACTTATCCATGCAATAATGCAAATGAACCGTGGCACCCACTGAAGATGCGAGATAAAAAACGGCAAGTATGGATACAATTATTTTTTTCACTCCGTGACAAAATTAGAACTGTTGCCTTTTTATTAAGATGACTGAAATCATCCGAGTATATCACTTTTCATGATTTAACTCATTTTGAAGACCTCTTTTTCAATGCATTCAGAAATATATACTCATAACTTAACATCCAGCTATTCTTCATATTCCTGTATATGTCACTTTTCAACTGAAAGCGATAACCAAGATTTAATTTACTGGTGCTTTTAAAGATCAATTGTAACGATGGAGCAAGGTCGAGGTAATATTTTTCGTACTCCCAATCAAGATTTTGTCCGCCTAACAACTCAGCGTAGATATTGAGATTTGTCTGGTTGTAATCTCTATACTCTCGTGGTAAAACAAGATAACCGGCAGATAAAGAATAATTCAAACTTTGAAAAGCATACTCCTGCGGCTTGTCATTTCTTTTTTCATCTAATACTTCAACGAGGCTTGCGGTACCAGACAAAGCAAGTTTATTCCAAAGTTGTGTAGCTATCACTCCCACTTGTACTCCACTATGATCCCCCATTAAGTTTAATTCATTATGCTGAAGATGATTCCTGCTATAAGCAGCCGTAGCAAATGCAGCCATGCGAAAATGCTTATGCACATCATCATTTGAAAGAAAACGATACTTGGCATATACCCTTGCTGATTCGTAATAATAAAAATTTTCATACATATTGGAAAATGTAAACGCAGCATGCACCATCCATTTTTTACTTAACCCAAACATGACTTCCGGAGTATATCGCTGATCTATGCCGTTTCCATGAACACCTTTACCTAACATGGCGCCCATCTTAAGACTCATTGATTTTGCCGGCATATTGGATGCCGGTTCTGTGTATGGGAAAAGTTCCTGCCCGGTGGTATTTAATGTTGCTAATATCAGGAACGCTGGTAAAAATTTTCTCATTTTAAATCTTATAACCCAAGCAGTTCTTTAATTTTCTTTTCCAGGTCATCTTTTTCAAGATTTATACCCACTACATCTCCATTTTGATTTATCAGAAATGAAGAAGGCAATGCATCCACCTGCCATTTCGTTGCTGCAAATGAATCCCATCCACCCCTATCAAAGCCCTGCATCCACGTGATCTTATCTTTTGATGCTGCTTTTTTCCAGGCATTCTTATCGTCATCAAGTGAAACACTTAATATTTCAAAGCCTTTGCCTTTATACTTACTGTAAAATTTTACCAACTGTTTATTTGCATAACGACATGGACCGCACCAGCTTGCCCAGAAATCAAGCAGAAAGACTTTTCCTTTCAATGAAGAAAGCCTGATCGAATCACCTTTCATACCGACGACTGTAAAATCAAGCCGATAATCTGTGATGTTCGGGATTGGTCCTTGCGCATTAACTGCAGATGCAGAAAAAGCAAAGACAAAACTTAGTATAAGAATGCGAAGGTTCTTCATTTCATTTTTTATTAAAGAAAGTTTTCTCCCGCTGTTAGCGGGAGAAAACTTTTGATCAAATAATAACATGATAGACTCTTTCTTCTGACTGCATACCATCTTTAACACAACAATTGCCAGCTTTACCTGTCTTGATACATTCCATTTTTGTAGCACTGCTGTACTTTTTATACTCCTTTGCAGAAAGAAAATCCTTATCAACAATGGTAAAAGTCTGCTCTCCATTCAACACTTTATCGCTGCTGCTTATAAAATGAAAGTTCTTACCATCAAGCTCCAGGTGTTTATCCTTTTGAACACTCACATCTGAAAAATTTCCTGTCACTTTAAGAGATGCAACAGAAAACCCTGCATCTTCCACCGCTTTCTTCAACGCATCAAAATCAGCATTATTGTTTTCTTTAAAAACGATCGTGTATTCCTGGCTTTTGATATTCACTTTTACTTCCTGTACAAACGAAACATTCTCCAATGCGACTTTT
>DATDCP010000280.1:0-3730 GCA_036524255.1 Chitinophagaceae bacterium | reverse complement strand
CTGACATCCAGTGCAAACATTAGATCAATATCTGTGTTTTTAGATTCCGCCGGTATAATTTTTCGGGGATTTGCAGCTGAGATTATTAAAAGAGCCAGCGCTATTAGTATTAATAAAGGTTTGATGAAAAATAATCTTAATGAAAATGATTTAATAAATTGGGCAATCAATAAAACGTTTCCCAATTTAGTTTGAATCTTTCTTCTCCAGAAAAATGCATAAATAAGCAATGACACAGGGACCAATAGCAAAAACAGAAAGTTGAGATATTCAATATGTTGGAAAGAAAACATCAGTCTGTATTAATACATTAAATTTTTGCAACGAGTTTAACCGGCTCTTTATCTGAAGATTTTTAGATTTTGTCTTAGCCACTTCAATAACTGTACTAGAGCTTCAATAACTGTACTAAAATGGGTAATTATTTTAAAATAACGGGATTTAAAGAATCATGGCATTATTTTTTCCTGATGAATATTAATAATCCAGCAGTAAACAGGTAGAATTATCAAAACATTTTCTGAAATTTTTCTAATAAATTAAATCAGGTTATCCATAGGGTTGATTATGCAAACACCGAGTTTTATTCAAGACGTCAGAAAGGAGTTGGGTAAAGTGATCATTGGCCAGCACAACCTGATAAACCGTCTCCTGATCGGATTAATGAGCGACGGACATATGCTGCTGGAGGGTGTTCCGGGACTTGCTAAAACACTTTCTATCAAAAGCCTGGCAAAATGTCTTGATCTTCGATTTAGCAGAATTCAGTTTACTCCTGATCTTTTGCCCGCAGATGTAACGGGTACAAAAGTTTATAACCAGGCACTTAACAAATTCGACGTTCGCAAAGGGCCGATTTTTGCCAACTTTATCCTGGCCGATGAGATTAACCGTGCTCCCGCTAAAGTGCAAAGTGCATTGCTGGAAGCGATGCAGGAAAGACAGGTTACTATTGGAGAGCAAACTTTTTTGCTTGATGAACCTTTTCTTGTTCTGGCCACTCAAAACCCAATTGAACAAGAAGGCACCTATCCGCTGCCTGAAGCTGAGTTAGATAGATTCATGTTAAAAATTAAAATAGATTATCCTAGCGAAATTGAGGAACAATTGATAATCCGTAACCAGATTAAAGCGGAGCCTTTGGAACAAATTCGGGTTGTAACGACAGGAGAAGAAATACGGGCAGCAAGAAAATTAGTGAGACAAGTAGTCGTTGATGAAAAAATCGAGCAATATATCATCAGGATCGTTTTTGCAACTCGTTTTCCCGAAAAAAACGGGCTTGGCGACTTTAAGAACAAGATCAGTTATGGGGCATCACCACGGGCAAGCATTTATCTAGCAATGGCTGCAAAAGCAAATGCTTTTATGGATGGAAGAGACTATGTTATACCTGACGATATTAAAGAAATTTGTAAGGATGTATTACGACATCGCATAGGCCTGACCTATGAAGCCCAGGCCGATAGAGTAACCTCTGAAGATATCATTGATGAACTACTTCAAAAAAAAGTGAAAACACCTTGATGTCAGTTGAAGAAATATTAAGGCAAGTAAGAAGAATAGAAATAAAAAGCAAATGGTTGGCAAACCATGTATTTGCAGGGGGGTATAGAAGCGCTTTTAGGGGGACAGGTTTACGATTTAAAGAAGTGAGAGAATACGTACCGGGAGATGATGTGAGATTTATCGACTGGAATGTAACAGCACGAATGGGACACTATTTTACTAAACTGTTTGAAGAAGAAAGAGAGCTTTCTATCTATCTCCTGGTTGATATAAGCCCAAGCACCCTTTTTGGCACATCTCAGGGTAAACGGGAAATGATAACCCGGATCTGTGCTGATCTTTCTTATTCCTCCATCCTCAATAATGATAGAATCGGACTGATATTATTCAGTGACAAAACAGATAAATACTTGCCACCCCAGAAGAGCCTGGATCATACGGAATATATGATTAAGGAAATTTTTTCGGCCAACTCTTCATCATCAAAAACAGATCTGGTTAAACCGATTGATTTTTTAAATAATATAACCCGTCATAAGAGCATTGTTTTTATATTAAGTGACTTTGCATTTGATGGGTATGAAAATGCGCTATGTTTTCTGTCGAGCAAACATGATGTAATAGGACTTAGAGTCTATGATAAAGTTGACCAGGAACTACCTGATGCAGGGTGGCTTCACGTAAAAGATATTGAAACAGGTTCAACCATGTTACTAAATACCCGGGATAAATCTATTCGCAGGCAATACACCGCGCAATTCCAAAAGTTTTCAGCCTATGCGGCTGCGGCATTTAAGAAAGCTGGTGCAGATTTATTATTGCTTGAGACAGGAAAAAATTATATAACAGAATTACAGAAACTATTTCTTCAAAGAGTACGGTGAGAGCAATAAATTTTTTTATATTATTTCTCCTCGTTGAATCATTTCAACTTTTTTCCTTCCTCCAGGCTCAAAACATTAACGCATCGGTTAACCGTAACTCCATCTTGATCGGGGAGCAGATCAAACTGGTATTAACAGCAGATAATGTAGATGTAAAAAAACATCCAATTGTACAGTGGCCTCAAATTCCGGATACATTTAATCATTTTGAGGTGATAGAAAAAGGTAAAATTGACACCGTAAGTAAAAATGGAGTAAATCATTATGAGCAAACATATATACTGACTTCCTTTGACGAAGGATCCTGGGATATACCGGCATTTAACGTGTTATTCAGCAAAAGATCAACCCGTAATCGGGTTAGCTTACATACACCATCCATTAAAATAAAAGTATACCCGGCAGATATTTCACGGCTTAAAAATTACCATGATATAAAAGATATCGTGCAAACCCCTAAAGAGTCTGCTCATTCACAAACAAATTCAGTAATTGGCTTAATTGGCTTAATTGCTGTTATTGTTCTGATAATTGTATCATGGGCGGTTTTAAAAAGAAGAAGAATAAAAAGCAAAACGTTAGCAAAAAAGGAAATGCTCAATTCCATTGATTGGGTCCTGGAGCAATTAACGCTGCTTGAGAAAAAGCAAATTCCGGATAAAGATGCAGTTAAAGAATATTATCAGCAGCTATATCAGCTATGTCGTCAGTATTTTTCTATAGAATTCGACATAAACGTATTGTACTGTACTACCGAAGAGTGGATGGGCATACTGGAACGGGTAGAATTGGATAACAAAAACAAAGCAGCATTTTATGAACTTGTTAAAAAGGCTGATTCGGTCAGGTTTGCTGACAGAGATATTGCTGAAAACCTGAATGAGGAGATCTCAACTGCCAGAAATTTTGTTAAAGCACTTCACCGGTTAAAGACCGGAAAGTCCTGATAAAAATTGAAACTGAATTGGAAAACTGGTTGAAAAATATTGAGTTTGCTTATCCCTGGATACTGTATGGACTGATAGTAATTCCTCTGCTTATTATTTGGTACGTAATAAAGAGCAACAAGCAAAAACCGTCCATATTGATCAGTACTACTAAATTTCTTGCTAAACCGAAAGGGATCAAATCCCTTTTTTTCCATATTCCATTTATGCTTCGTTGTTTCGGCTTGTCCTTTTTAATAATCGCATTAGCCCGGCCTCAGCATAAATTTTCAAACCAATTTTTTGAAGGGCAGGGAATTGACATCATGCTTTGTCTTGATGTAAGCGGGAGTATGTATGGTACAGATCTATTGCCAAACCGGCTTGAAGCTTCAAAAGAAGTAGCAAAAA
>DATDCP010000279.1:0-6497 GCA_036524255.1 Chitinophagaceae bacterium | reverse complement strand
TGCCTGATTTTGGATTTCGAAATGGGAAATTATTTCCCCGTGGCTTTTTTATTATCTCAAAAAGATCGCTATTGCTCCAATTAATGTAAGAACGATCACCACTTTTCGATAATGATCGTCTTTGATTCGCTTTACTATTTTAATTCCGATAAAAAAACCAAGCGCCAATGCAGGAAGTAGCAATAAGTCAATTTTTAAACTGCTGATAGTGATATTTTTCCAATATAGAACCTGGAAAGGGAGTTTAAATAAATTAATGACCAGGAATATCCAGGCTGAAGTTCCAATGAAGTGATTTTTAGGGAGTCGCATCGCCAGGAAATAAAGATTAGAAAAAGCACCAGCTAAATTTCCAAGCATAGTAGTGATGCCCGCCATTACACCTGTACCTGCAGCAAACAGGGGATGAGTAGGAACATTTTCTGATTTGATGATCTCCATTACCACCATAATGATAATCGTGAGAATGATAATTGTTGCCATTATTTTTCTGAAAACTTCTTCATTCATATCCCTGCCTGCAAAAACACCGATCAAAATGCCTGCTGCCATCCATGGAATAAGTTTCCAGAAATGTTTCCATTGTGCATGCCGATGATAGTATAGTACGGCGCCTATATCGGCGATACATAGTAATGGCAAAACAATACCAGTGGATGCTTTGCCTCCGAATACCAATGCCATTAATGTTACATTAAGCATATCAATGCCGCGAAGACCAGCTTTAACAAGGCCAAGAATAAATGTTCCCGTAAATACTAGTACTAAATTGATAACGGACAAGTTTGAAAGTAACTCCATATTTAATTTGAAAGAGCTTTCAAGATACATAAACAGTTTTATCCAGGATGTCCGTGATAAAAAGCCCATCAGGGATCAATCTAAAACTCATACTGGAAGTTGTGTATATTTAAGTGTTGTGTACATTATTTCATTCAACCAATAAAATGAAAGCAGCAGTTCGTTCTAAATATGGTTTGCCCGGAGACCTGACTATCAAAGAGCTTGAAATACCAACTCCAAAAGAAAATGAAGTGCTGATTAAAGTACATGCCACTACTGTAAACAGAAGTGATTGCCATGTACTTTCAGGTAAGCCTTTTTTCATGAGATTTTTTACAGGATTATTCAAGCCACGGGAATCAATTATTGGATCAGATTTTACAGGGGAGGTTCATGAAGCAGGTTCCAATGTACGATCCTTTAAGCCCGGCGATAAGATCATGGGTTTCGGTGGTGTGTTTGGATGTGGTTCACACGCACAATATTTTACATTGCCTGAATCGAAAGCGATTGAATCAATGATCATCATGCCGGAGAAATTAAATTATGAAGAGGCTGCAGCTTGTTTGGAAGGCGCATTTTATTCTGGATATACAATGATGGAATTAAAACCAAAGGCCGGACAAAAAGCCATTGTTTATGGGGCAACGGGTGCTATTGGTTCATCCTCTGTTCAATTTTTAAAATCCTTTGGTGTGTATGTTACGGCGGTATGCGGTGGCGAAAATTTTGCTTTAGTAAGATCTTTAGGAGCAGATAAGCTGATCGATTATAAAACCCAGGATTTCACAAAAGATAACGAGCAATATGATTTTATTTTTGATGATGTTGGCAAAACAAGTTTTTTAAAATGCAAACCGCTATTAACGAAGAAGGGGGTTTATACTTTTGCAAATGGGTTAGAGAATTTTTTCCTGGCACTCATAACGCCGCTCTTTGGCGGAAAGAAAGTAATATTCCTGCCTCCTAAAAATGTTAAGGGAACATTGAGTTTTATCAAAGAGTTAATTGAAAAAGGAAACTTCAAGCCAGTTATAGACCGAAAGTATCCACTTGATAAGATAGCTGAAGCGTATGTGTACGTAGCAAGTGGTCAAAAAATAGGAAATGTCATAATTACAATGGATAATGTTTAAGTTACCCGATTTTAATTTTTTAAAATTTTAAATTCCACTCTTCGGTTTAACTGCCGGTTTTCTGGTGTATCATTGGCAACTACCGGAACTGTTTCACCATAACCATGTGAAATAATACGGGTTGTTGCAATACCTTTTGAAAGAATATATTCCATAACCGATCTTGCACGGTTGTCACTCAATTTAAAATTGTAATCATCAGAACCATAACTGTCCGTATGTGCACTCATTTCAATTTCAATGGCAGGATTTTCTTCCAGCAGTTTCACCACCCTGTCAAGTTCTACAAATGATTCAGGTCTAAGGTCCCATTTATCAAAATCAAAAAATACATTGTTTAGTCTTACTACCTGCCCGATCTCGATTGGCACGAGGTAGAGATCCTTATGTATTTCTCTGTAACCGATTTTTACCAGAGAATCAAGATTCAGGTTTTCTGACTGCGCAAAAAATTTATCAGCCGTTGCTCTTATTAAATAATTTTTATCATAAGGTAAAACGATCTTAAAGGATCCGTCTATTGCACTTGATACACCGTTTCCTGCTTCTAATCCATCAGGCAATGTTTCATATATCAGCGAAGCACATAAAGGCTGTTTTGTTTTCGCATTGTAAACATTTCCTGTTACCATTACGATCGGCTTTGGTCTTTCTTTTTCGAGCAATTTCACTTTTACAATATCAGATTCGCCATATCCTCCTTCGCTGTTTGTTAAGTAGGCATACTCCCCACCAGCGTCCAGAGTAAAGAATGCATCCCATTCCGTAGTGTTGATAGGACTGCCAAGATTTACAGGGTCACTCCATTTTTGCCATGTTTTATCAAGACGTTTGGTCATCCATATATCATTATCGCCAAGCCCACCGGGACGATCACTGCTGAAGTAAAGGGTTTCACCATCCGATGCCAGGTAAGGAGTCATTTCATCATGTTTTTCCATATTGATCTTTTTACCAAGGGATCTTGGTTCAGACCATGTTCCATCCGGGAGTAAGAGACTTACATAAATATCATTAAAAGAACTTCCTTTATCAGTTGACATATATAGCAAAAGCGTTTTTCCATCATGTCCCATTGTTGCTCCCGATCTTAAGCCCCTGTCATATTTTGTATAATTTCTTATCCTCAACGCTTCCGGCTTGCTCCAATAACCATCTTCCTGCAGCCAACACATACTTACACCATTGCCTGCATAATCGCCATTAATAAAAGCTCCTCTTATTAATATTCTATTGTTATCAGGTGATATCCAGAATACAGAATTGTAATAGGTAGTATTAAGCGGAAAACCGAGATGCACTGCTTCACTCCATGTACCAGTACTATCACGCATAGTAAACCAAATATCCTGGGAGTTACGGACAGAGTTAAAGTTTGTATTGTACGGATCATTCTCACGAATAAAGAATAATAAGTTACCATCTGCCGATATGGTCGGTCTTAATTCAGAAAGCGGGGTATTGATCAGGGAACCCATATTTTCCACTTTGACGATCGTGGATGATGTAATGATATTTTCTTTTTGTTGAATAAGGCGTGCAGTATCACTACGAGTTGTATCTATAGAAAGCTGGGCTGATGAATGTTGAAAATATAAAAACAGAATAAAGCAGTATATGGCTTTTTTCATGGGATGGATTTGCTGCGTAAATTAAGAAAACAACCTTGCTTGCCACACTGTAATCTTACTTATGGTTTTTCCGAATTGTCACCCGCCGATGTTCCTATTTACCGTAAAATAAACGGAGTTAGCCTTAAACTCAATATGATTATAAGATTACTCATGACGCAGAGTAGTTTGGTGTTTCAATTAAAACATCTCTATCATATGAAACATTTTTTCTTCTTAATAGCGGCTTGTTTATATAAACTCATACTGTTTGCCCAATCAGGATTCGTTGTTTATCCCGGTATTCATGTTGTGAAATCAGGCAGCCCTGTCATTGTAGTGAAGAATATGAATTTAGTAAACAATGGAACTTTTGTCCCCGGCAATGGCACTGTGCAACTGACGGGAACAAATGCAATATCTGTTACTGGTACTAACCCCACTAACTTTTATAACCTGTATGCGGGTTCTTCAGGATCTGTTGTTCTGGGGCAAAATATTACTGTACAAAATGAATTGAAGATGTCGGGAATGATACAGGTGCAAAACCAGGAAGTAAAACTTGAACCCAATGCATTTATTAGTGACGAATCAGAAACGGCACGTTTACAGGCAACCGCAGATAACACAGGTCATGCGATAATCACTCTTGATATGAATTTGCCGGTTGTAAACTTTAATCCTGCAAAGATCGGAGTTGAATTTGTAAGTGCTCCGGCGCTAGGCACAACGAAGATCACTCGTTATTGTACAGCTTTCATTGGCGGTGGTCTTGCTGCCAATGTTATTCAACGTTATTATAATGTACAGCCTGCCAATAATTCATCATTGAATGCATCTGTACGTTTTTATTATTTCGATGGTGAATTGAATGGAGTAGATGAAAATGCTGCAGTTTTATGGAAAAGCAATGATAATGGTGTTAGCTGGTTACAAGTAATACCTGACTCCCGTGATATTGTGAATAATTATTTGCAAAAAAATAGTGTAAACGATTTTTCATTATGGACGATCGGCACGCCTTCGGCGGCATTACCGATTTTGCTTAGTTCATTTAATGTTTCATGTAATAATAGTGGAGCACAATTGATCTGGACAACAGCATGGGAGCAAAATAATGATAAGTTCATAATTGAAAAAAGTACTGATGCTACTCAATGGAAAGAGATGGCCGTCATATCTGCCCGCAATATGCCGTCGCATTATAAATTTTCTGATGCTGAAGCAGGTAATGCCTATTATCGTTTAAAACAAGTTGACAAGGATGGTACTTTCACTTATTCAAAAATTCTTCGCAGTAATTGTGCCATTGCTTCCATTATACTTTTGATGTATCCCAATCCTGTTACTGATCACACGGACCTGGTATTTCAGTCGGATAGAAATTTCTCCGGGAAGGTGCAGGTTTTTTCTACAAGCGGGCAACTCGTAAAAAGCATTGGAGTACAGGTTCAGCATGGCCAGAATAAAATAAGGGTCAACCTGCCAGGCTTAATGAAAGGGACTTATGTATTGCGATTGAATAATGGAGAAACTCAATTAGAGAAAAAATTTATAAAGCTATAAACCTTAAAATCAATTGACCTGACCGTAGACAAAATCAAATGACATTTCAAATTAAACGCAAACTATTTTCAAACTGTAAATAAAAAACTATGAAATCAATTATTGTTTTACTTATTGTTCTTGTTCAGATGAATGTATGTGCACAAAACATCGCTGTTAATACAGACGGCTCACAACCGGATAACAGCGCCATACTCGACATCAAATCAAACTCAAAAGGTTTACTTGTTCCAAGACTTACCACTTTGCAGCGTACAAGTATTGCAGGACCTGCAATGGGTCTCACCGTGTTTGATACAGAGACTTTTAGTTACTGGATGTATCGTGGAGATGTAAATGGCGGCTGGGCAGAACTGCAGCATAATTTTCAAAACCTGTGGTCAACGGTCGGTAATAATATTTATAGAACAAACACGGGTAATGTAACAGTCGGTCCTTATTCAGCTTTAGATGCTGAATTAAAATTGAACGGGATCGCTCCAAGATTTGCATTTTTAAATGACGGGGTTCAAAAAGGTTTTATTCGTGCATTTGCTGATGATTTTAAATTCGGCACTTATGCGGGTAACAGTGGTAAGATCATTTTTTCTCCAAAGGGTGTTGACAAAATATGGATCGACGAAAATGGCCAGATGGGTATTGGTACAGCAACGCCTTCTTCACAGCTTACCATTAATGGTAGTAGTCCCTATATAGAAATGATGCATAATAATGTGAACACTGGTTTTTTGATGGCGTCAGGTGTTAATCTTAAACTGGGAACTAATTCAACTAATACAACAGGAAACGTAAGATTTCAAACTCAGCTGATCGACAGGATGACCATCGACGAAAATGGACTGGTGGGAATTGGTACAACAAACCCAACATCTATTCTTAGTATTAATTCAACAGATCCAATCGTTCAGTTGAAAAATGCCGGAGTGGATAAAGGTTTTGTACAACTGGTAAATGATGATATTAAGATCGGAACAAACATCGACAACGATAACGGAAAATTTATTGTACGTACAAATGGTACAGACAGATTGACTGTAAACAATAAAGGGCAGATGGGTTTGAATGTTATTCCGGATGATATTAGAACCAGTTTCTCGGTGGGTGAAGACGAAAATGGCAACACTGGAATAGAGTTGGTACAAGATAATATCAGGAGAGGTATGTTCAACTTTAATGGGATAGTAACTACTCTTTCAGCAAATGCAGGTGACTTTCATATATACAGGAAAAGTACCGATCCTTTTATTGCTCATACCGATGGAAACTTTACAATGGGAGGGTGGAATGTAGCAACGGGTTACCGGTTTAGTATCTATGGTAAAGCTATCGCCTATGAATTTACCGCTTTGCCTTATGCAAGTTGGCCCGATTACGTTTTTGCAGATAATTACAAACTAAGGCC
>DATDCP010000278.1:0-9289 GCA_036524255.1 Chitinophagaceae bacterium | reverse complement strand
GTAAAAATGCAGGCTGAAAAAGATGAAAAAACAGAATTGGTAAAAAAACTGATCGATTCATTCAAGATAAGGATCAATGACCAGTCAAGAGTAGTCACTGTAATAGATGTAAAACAAGAAGCCCTGCTTTCACACCTTGGTATTGTTCCTGAATCAAGAAGATATTCAACTTTCCTTATTGATATTGGAAGCGGTAACACCAAAGGCGGTTACTTTCCTTATGGCAACACAAAAGATTTTTATTTGTTTCAATTGAATTGGGGAACAAAAAGTACATCAAATGCTGCTGAAAAAAGAATTGAAGAAGATAAGAGCCTGGGCAACTATCAAAAACAACTTACACGTACTTTATCACAAGCTGAAAATTCTGATATAATTTATGCTGTTAATGCAAGCGGGGCTTATCCATTGAGTGATTATATCGCATTCAGCGGTGGCGCTGCATGGGCGGCTGCTAATTTAATGCATCCTGAACTAGTGGATAATGCTGTGATTTCAGTTTCTTTTGATGAGGTGGTGAAATTTTATGAAAGGCTCTACACCAGTTTCCCAACCTATTCACCAGAAAATCTTTCCAAGGTTTCCGAAGACAAAACTGAAAAAACAGCGATCATGAAAGCGGCAAAAACTGTACATGGCGTATTTGATCAAAAATCTTTGATGGCGGGAGTTGGTTTGTTATTAAAAATAATGAGGCAGTTTTCCTCTATTTATGAAACAAAGCAATTTTATCTTGTAAAGAATGGACAAGTAGGCTGGATTTCAGCTTATGTTGATCAAAGCCAGCAGGGAATGACAGCTACTAAATAATTTTCTGTTTAAAAGATCAGGATCCTATCACATACTCGACTGCTGCTTCAGAATGAATTTTTGCGGTATCAAAGATTGGGATAGTGCAGTCTCCCGGCTTAATTAAAATTGGAATCTCAGTACAGCCCCCAATAATTCCTTCTGCACCTCTCTCTTTGAGTTTTGAAATTATATTCAGATAATTTGCCTTTGCTTCGGCGGTAAAAATATTTTTACTGAACTCATTATAGATAGTGTAGTTTATGTATTCAACATCTTCCTGCTCAGGAATAATGGTCTCAATACCATGTTTGGCAAGATGATCTGTATAAAATCCAAGTTGCATTGTATAACGGGTGCCTAACAATCCAACTTTTTTTAATCCATTTTTCAGAATAGTTTTTGCTACTGCTTCAGCAATATGAATAACAGGGATCTTTATTGCAGCCTGCACTTCATTTGCGATCTTGTGCATTGTATTAGCACCAATAAGCAGGCAAGAAGCACCACCCTGTTCAATTGTTTGTGCTGCTTTACAGATAATGCCGGAAATTTTTTCCCAGTTACCAGCCTCCGTAAGCACCTTAATTTCACCAAAGTTCACAGAATACATAATGACCTCGACTGTTTCATTGCCTCCAAATTTTTCATTCGCTAATTCATTTATGTTGCGATAATATTCTATTGTTGACACGTATGTTAGCCCGCCAATAAGTCCAATTGATTTCATGCACTAAAATTAAGGGCTAAAAATTTACCCACCTGTTGATAAAAATCCTTAGCTTGTGATTAGGTACATTATATTTTTGTACATTAATCAACCAAACATTATACTTATGAAAAAGATCTTTAGCTCCCTATTGATGGTTACCATGATGATCTCTCTGACCCCACTCCAGACTTCAGCAGTAGTTATATTACCAGGCAGCAGCGAGCCTAACCCCGCTACCGTTAAAGCTGCGTTTACAGAATTCAAAAGTCTTTCTAAAAAGGAACAGAAGGTAAGGATCAAAGAGGCAAAAAAACAAGTGAAAGATTTTAAGAAAGAAAAGAAATCAAACAAATCCGCCAATGTTGAAATGTGGCTGCTTATTGTACTGGCTATCTTACTTCCACCGCTGGCTGTTTATCTTCACCAGGGTGAAATAAATGGAAAGTTCTGGTTAAGTATTTTGTTCTGGTTCCTTTTCATTATTCCAGGTGTTGTTTATGCACTGTTGGTAGTAACAAATACTATTTAAATCAAAACCGATAAATTAAAAAAAGACCTCCACGCTGAGGTCTTTTTTTAATTGCTTACAACAAGAGTTTATAATATGACCACACGTTGATTGTTTCCATTGTTCCAGGTCAGTAATGCTTTATTATCACATTGACCTCCTGTTGGAAAACCATATTCCAGGTAAAGAACACGGTCATTAATTTTGATCTTCAATTTACCATCGCTGATCCAGGGACACGCAACTTTTTTCACTAGTGGTGATTCAGTATTCAATGTTATTGTCAGACCACTATTGAATTCAGTTTGTGAACGGCCTGTAATTTCATACACATCATCACGAACGATCCTTGTATCCATTCCGTCAACCTGTGTTTTTACTTTTATACTTTGATAGCTATATCCTCTGCCTGAAGGGAATGTTACTTTACCTCCTGTTACCTGTACACTCCATTTATGCATTGGAGGTTCGCTAAGATTACTGATGGTCTTCTTTCCTTCAAGATGAACACGATTCACATAATAATTTCTGAAAGTGATCGTAACTACAGAACCTGGTCTGCGCAAAGGTGCTGTAAGATGAACGATGATGGCGCCGGAACGAAATTTACCATCACGACCTAAACAACCATTGCCAAAATCAATTGTGATCGTTTTAGGATAAGTAGAATCGTTTGGTGTAATTGTGATCTCTGCACAATCACCGATCGTAGCTCTTAATTCTGTAAATAAAGGAAGGAATAAACGGCCGTTAATACCATATACGCTTGCATTACATTCTTCATCAGCTGCGGTTGTAGCAACATCTTCTGCATCGCCAAAACTAGCTTCAGCCATTGAGCTTTCTTCAGAATAAGCTGTTGCTTCTTCTTCGGTTACAGATGTTGTGTTGCTTGAGCTAAGATCTTTTTGACAAGAAAAAAGCATAGAGGCAACTAAGAATGTAAGTGCGGCTATGCTGGTTCGGTTAATTGAGAATTTTTTCATTTTATTAGTTTTAAAGGGTTGTGGAAAATTAAACACGAAATATGAGAAGCCGGGCTTTGAAAAAAGTTTAACCGATAGTAAAAAAACTTCTATTTTCCGTTTTAATGAAGGATATATTTAAATATATAACTGATTATTTCAAAAGTTTAAATAGCAAAGTATTCTTAGCCTGCAGTCTGCTGACAGCTTTAATGATCTACCTGAATTTTCACTATGAGATCGATCTTAAAATTGATGAGTTTGAATCTATTACCATTCAATTTTTTTGTCGTTACCTGCTCTTTTTACTCGCATTTGCACTACCCTATTTCTTTTATTTTCTTTTTGAGGGAAAAAATTATTTTAAAAGTCCATTAATCCTTTTACTTATTTTCTTGTCGCCGGCTATTTTCTCATGGAAAATGGAAATGAGCACGGACTTTCATTTATCAAATAACCACTATTGGAATTATTACTGGAACCAGGTCGCTTACTGGCCTGTAAGGTTAATAGTATTGAGCTTTATTCTTTTTATCATCTGGAAGATCTTTTATTCCAAAGAAAGGTTTTTCGGTTTAACGGTAATGAATTTTAATTGGAAGCCTTATCTAATTATGCTTTTAATAATGGTTCCTTTAATTGCTGCCGCTTCTACCCAGCCAGATTTTTTAAGCATGTATCCAAAACTTAAGGATGTTGATACCGCTTTATATGGTGTAAAAAATAAATGGTTCTATCATTTGCTTCATGAGCTTTCTTATGGAACTGATTTTATTTCCGTAGAGCTTTTCTTTCGCGGCTTTCTCATTTTAGCATTTGTAAAGGTTGTTGGTAAAGACGCGATCTTGCCAATGGCTTGTTTTTATTGTGCAATTCATTTTGGTAAACCTCTTGGCGAATGTATCAGTTCTTATTTCGGGGGACTGATACTTGGTATCGTAGTTTATAATACAAGATCGATCATCGGCGGATTAATTGTGCATCTTGGTATTGCGTGGCTGATGGAATTGGGAGGATATATTGGTAATTCGTTACGGTGATATCAGATCGTCCATTCATCATGAACAATTCCAACTAATAGAAATTTGCCCTTTCTTTCTTTGAAAACCAAACGAAGGCTTTTCCAATCCATGCCTCCATATTCTTTTTTAAATCCGGAAAAATAGCTTTCTGTGAAGTCGCAGTCTTTATACACTGATGAAAGATTATTTAAAGAATTTCCAGCTCCGATAAAATCATTCACTGTGCGTTTTTCGGGTTTAACATAATCAACATCGTAAACGAATCTTTGCATATAATTATTCAATGTCATTTTTATCGGATCGCCTGTTCCATCAAATTCACCCCAAACGATCATCTCCGGGTTATCATTTCTTGCCATAGTGATAAATTTCTCTCTTGAAAACCTGAGATGATTAAGAGTATCTACATATCCATAAGGAGAAAATCGAATACCTGAAACAGGATGAATATAATTTGCAAATGCCGAATAGTTTTTATTCTTAAGAGCTACCAGGATGGTATTCGTTAACCTCAGTAAAATGGAATCTTTCCGGTGTCGTAATTTAATGCTGTCCTGAATATGTTTAGCCTGTAACAGGGAGTCTGTTTTTGGATCAATAGTATTAGTACTATCGCCTGTCTCTATTTCCACTTTGCTTTCATTTGCTTTATCCTTGCAAGCAATAAAGAAAGAACAAACTAAAATGATGAAGAAAAATAACTTTTTCATATGCTAAATAAAAAATGCTGCAAACCTGTAAGCCGGATCCTGTTTCTTCCGAAGAAGTTGCCATCATTTATCTGTCCCGGTAATTACTCACCGGGATCAATCTGCCTACCCTGTATCTCGGACGAGCAGCCCTCAAACGATACTATACGTGGCATTTCAGCATGCAAGGTTTACCCGCAAATGATGTCACCATCAAAAGCTGTGGGCTTTTACCCCACATTTTCATCTTTACCCACCCCTTCCCCTCCGAGGAGGGGAAGGGGTGGGCTGTTATTTTCTGTGGCACTATCTGTTACTTCAACTTACTTTTCAGCATTGGTTGAAATACCCGGCTATTCACCGGTGCATTGCTCTATACTGTCCGGACTTTCCTCCTCCTGCTTAAGCAGGAAGCGATAGCACGGTTTGCAGCGAAGGCAAATTTACTTTTAAAATATATATCAATATTCAAAAAATATTTCAGTAGCACCGTAACCAAATCGAGGGTCGTACTGATTGACAAAAGTCTTAACTTCTTTTCGAAGTTTTAGCAACTCATGTATATCGTCTCTTAATCTGCCGCTACCAACACCATGAATGACGATGAGTGATGGCTGAAGATGAGCAATGGCAAGATCATAATACTTTTCAAAAGTCTTTATTTGTATTCCAAGTATCTGGAGATTGCCGAGGTGATGCCAGTTATCAGTTAGCTTTTCAATATGCAGGTCAATGACTGATCGTGGTGGCTCAAGATGTTCTTTTGCTTTTGTGGCATCATACACTTTATATTTTGCAGCAAGAGAACCTATATCAAATTTTTCATGAACAACCTTATCAGGATATTTATCAAACAACCGATATGAAAAGCTTGCCTCATTCTTGCTTCGTATCTCTTCTATTTTAGTAAAAAGCTGTTTGGGTTTGAGCTTTAATGAAGCGGTGCATATTTCTGCTTTTGTTTTATCCGGGTTTACTAGGGAAAACTCAAATTCGAAAAAAGGACTGTCACTCAGGTCTTCAAAAGGAACATCGTGAATATAAAAATCTTCGAAAGGATGGATCGTATTTTTTAATTCAAATTCCGGCTTACCAAAAAATGCAAGCTTGTAATCAAAGATATAAGCTGTATTAGTCCTGTTAAGCAAATGAACTTTTAATTCGTCCACAACATCATCTCCGAACTCATCAGTATCAACAACAGGTAAAAAAGTAAGCCACATACCATCCTCTTCCCGCTTAGCATTATTATCTTTTTCTTTTTTTATATCGTCAACATATTGCTTTTGCTTTTTTCCATTACCGTTCTTTTTTTCCATAAAGCGTTTCAGGTAAGGAAAATCGATCTGGTCTTTATAAACAGGGAACTGTACGCCACCGGCATCGACCATCACCATTTTATCATTGATGATGTCGACCACTTCGGCTTCCTCATTTGAATGGAGAATAAGAACAATATCACCTATTTCGAATTTCATACCCCTGGCCCCTAAAGGGGAATTTTAATTTATACAATTAATAAATTTGATCAAAGTTACTGAAGAAAAAGAAAGCCTTTAACTCCTTCTACAAAACAGCTACATATAATAAAGTGGTCGTATCTGTTTTATTACGTGGCATCACTCTAAGTTCCCCTTTGGGGGACAGGGGCATTAGCCAGCTTGCTTTTATTATACCCATAAATAAAATAAATGATTAATCCCACCCCTAACCAGCTAAGAAACCATGCCCAGTTACTTTTTGTCATTCCTGTTAGCAAGTAGAGACAGGTAGTCACACCCATCAATGGGATCAAAGAATATTTTTTTATGATCGTTGCAATAGCCAGTATTAGACAAATGATCCAAAAAATAATAACAGAAAGATTTGGAGTGGCAAGATCCATAAAGCTCGCCTTCCCTTCATTATAATCTGCATTTGCTGAATAATCAAAATCAAAAAGGTTACCGAAATAATTTTTACTAAGCACTACAAACAACGTAAGAGCAAGAACGATGATCAAGGGATATAAAAACTGACCGTTGATATAAGGAATTTGAAAACGTCCCGCTACTTTTTCTGTTCTTGGAATTAGTAATACGCCTCCGCAAACAAGGACAAAGGCAAATAGTGTTGCTATACTTGTAAAGTCAAGTACAAAAGTTTTATCCGTAAAAAGAATAGGAATGCCAACCACTAATCCTGTAACAATGGTTGCAAAAGATGGCGTTTTAAATTTGTGATGGATCTTTTGAAAAACCGGTGGCAATAATCCATCGCGGCTCATGCTCATCCATATCCTCGGCTGCCCCATTTGAAAAACAAGCAACACACTTGTCATTGCAACAACCGCACAAATTGATACAAGCAATTGCATCCACCCCATATTGAGATTTTGCTCTTCAAAAATAAACGCTAACGGATCGCCTACACCATCAAAATTCTTATAATTAACGGCGCCGGTAAGTACGAGTGACAATAAAATATATACAACAGTACAGATCACTAAAGAATAGATCATACCGCGGGGAAGATCACGTTGTGGGTTTTTGCTTTCTTCCGCCAGCACACTAACGGCATCAAACCCTATATAGGCAAAGAAGACTCCTGCGACTGCGGTCATTACACCACTAAATCCATTTGGCATAAATGATCTTACACCTTCATCATTTGCCGGTGTCCAGTTAAAAGTTAATCCATGTGATAATATCAATGAACCCCCAACTAATATTACCAAAATGACAATAGCGAGTTTTAATACAACCATCACATTACTAAAATTGCGGCTTTCTTTTATACCACGATAAACGAGATATGTAATAAGAAGATTAATAACAATAGCCGGCAGATCTAAAATTACCCGCAGGCTTCCAAGCATCGGAGCTGAATTCCATGCATTGATCAGCTCTGCATTAGTGCTATTATTTAATACAGCCTTGTGTGCCTCGGCATAACTGCAGGTAAGATAATCTGGAATATGAAGATTTACTTTATGTAAAAAGGAAGTGAAATAATCACTCCAGCTGAATGCTACATAAATATTACCGATGGAATATTCCATGATCAGCGCCCAGCCAATTATCCATGCAAATAACTCCCCGAAGCTTGCATAAGCATAAGTATATGCACTGCCTGCCACGGGGATGCGACTGGCAAACTCTGAATAACAAAGAGCAGTAAATGCGCAGGCAATACCTGTAATAACAAATAGAAGTACAACACCGGGACCACCATTAAAAACTGCTTGGCCAAGCGAACTGAAGCTTCCTGCGCCAATGATGGCTGCAATCCCAAAAAAAGTCAGGTCCCGAACGGTAAGAACTCTTTTTAATCCATGTGCATGTACGTCAGTATCGCCTTTCTGTGCATCCGTAAGTATTGAATCGATTGTTTTGCGGCGAAACAATGAATTAGCCATCAGTGTTGGTTTTGAAAGTTCAAAATAGGGAAAAATTTGAAAGCAGGATTTTTAATATTATAAGTTCTCAAGATTTCTCATTTTTTGGTTACTGATTAAAATCAGGTGAAATGTTAACTGGCCTCATAATTGAAAGACCAGTAACGAAGGAAATTTGTGTAAAATAAGTGATATGGAAACCACAATTAAACATGTATATGCACATCAACAAGATGATACCAAAGTATCTGTATGGAAAAAATTTATTGCCTGGTGCGTTAGCCAGGAGCAATATCGCCTGGGCTGGCTCGCAGCAGCAATTACTCTTCATGGTTGCGTGCTGACAATATTTACCATGTTTGCAGTTGTACTTGCCGGAAATCATTTTATTTTCTGGCCATTCATTATTGGGGGCATGGGAATTACACTTATTGTGAACCTCTCCGCTATGCCAACTAAGATCACCATCCCCGTTTTCTTCTTTAGTGTATTTGTGGATCTTGTTATCATTATAAGCTGTATCGCTATAGGTTTTGATGCCAGCGGCACAAGGATCTAGAAATCTCTCTGAACCAGGAAAAGAGCCAGCTCTCTAAGAGGCTCTTTTCTTTTTGACAATACGGCAATGTCTTCTAAGTGACTCAGCGCTTCATCAAAGTATTTATTTTTTAATTGTATGGCCCATTCATCAGCTTTGCAATCTTTGTAAACTGCTAATACCCTCTCTATTTTATTGTCTGGATTTGTTTTTATTAATTGTTCCAATTCCTTTTTATGCGAAGCAGATTCCATTGCATGAATCAATAAAAACGTTTTTTTATTGGCCAAAATATCTCCGCCCACTTGTTTACCCGTTTTATTCTTGTCACCAAAAGCATCCAGGTAATCATCCTGTACCTGGAAAGCAATTCCCAACTTTCTTCCAAATTCATATAAAAGATTTTGATTTCTTTCACCACCACCGCCAAGCAAACCACCAACTTTCAAACTCGCTGCCAACGCTACGGAGGTTTTAAGCTCTATCATTCGCAGATAATCATTCATATTTACATTATTCTGCGATTCGTAGTCCATATCCATTTGTTGCCCTTCACAAACTTCTATTGCAGTTCTATTAAACAACGACAACACCTTACTTAAATATGCAGACGAAATTTTATTTAAATACTCATAAGCCCTGACAAGCATTACGTCGCCTGCAAGCAATGCTGTGCTATCATTGTATTTC
>DATDCP010000277.1:0-4538 GCA_036524255.1 Chitinophagaceae bacterium | reverse complement strand
ATAATTCTAATGTTTCTGAAACCTAATCACATTTACTATCGCAGATTTAATTTTCCCTTTTTTGACAAAATTTTCCACATTTTACTCTAAAAACCGCTTCTAGTTCCAAAAATTATTGGTTTTATTCTTCAATATGCTTTTTTTTGCATTTGAACCCCTTTATTAAAATTTAAATGCAATTGTTATGGTGTCATCAAAACTAGAATACATCTGGCTGGATGGATACAAGCCAATTCAAAGCCTTAGAAGTAAAACTAAGATCGAAAAAAACTTCAGTGGCAAATTGGAAGATTGCCCAATTTGGTGCTTTGACGGTTCATCAACTGAACAAGCTCCGGGTGGATCATCTGATTGTTTATTAAAACCCGTATTTATTGCGAAAGATCCTCAAAGGAAAAATGCTTATCTCGTTATGTGCGAGGTTTTAAGTCCTGGTGGCGCCGCTCATGAATCAAATGGCAGAGCAACAATTGCAGACGATGACAACGATTTCTGGTTTGGGTTTGAACAAGAATATTTTTTGTGGAATCCTGCAACGAATAAACCAATAGGATTTCCTGAAGGTGGTTTTCCGGGACCACAAGGCCCCTATTATTGTTCAGTGGGTGCAACAAACGCTTTTGGCCGTGCAATGGTTGAAGAGCATCTTGATGCATGTCTTGAAGCCGGATTGAATGTTGAGGGGATCAATGCTGAAGTAGCAACCGGTCAATGGGAGTTTCAGATCTTCGCAAAAGGTGCAAAAGCAGCAGGTGACCAGGTTTGGGTTGCTCGTTATTTGTTAGAAAGGATCGGGGAAAAATATGGTATCGCTATCAACTGGCATTGCAAACCGCTTGGTAACCTTGATTGGAACGGAAGTGGAATGCATGCAAACTTCTCCAATGAATTATTAAGAACATGCGGAAGTAAAGAAATATACGAACAGATCTGCGAAGGATTCAGACCATTTGTAAAAGAGCATATAGAAGTTTACGGCTCGGATAATCATCTCCGTCTTACTGGTAAACATGAAACAGCAGCAATAACTGATTTCAAGTTTGGTGTTTCTGATCGTGGCGCTTCAATTCGTATCCCGATCGGCACCGTTGAAAAAGGTTGGAAAGGCTGGTTGGAAGATCGCCGTCCGAATAGCGCTGCTGATCCTTATAAAGTAGCTGCCCGTATCATTAAGACAGTAAAAATAGCTGAAGCTAATTTGGCACTGGTGACCCAGGGAGAAAAGAAAGTTGCTTAATAGAAGAGGTATAATAAATATTTATTCACCAAATTTTAAGGTAAGCTTTTAAACAGGGCTTACCTTTTATATTTGAGACCAATTAAAAAAAGGAAAAAATATCATGTCATTACGATTCAACGCTATCAACAATTTATCTTCTGCACAGGAAGTGCAGGTAGAAAATCCAACCAGGATCACAGCCATTTTTGGTGAAAGTGTATTTACAGTAAAAACAGCCAGGGAATTTTTAAGTGATGAGGCTTATAAAAGTCTTATCGGTTCAATAAGGGCTGGACAAAAAATTGATCGTTCAATGGCCAACCAGATCGCCAGTGGCATTCGTTCATGGGCAGAAGGAAAAGGTGTAACTCACTTTACACACTGGTTTCAACCATTAACAGGAACTACTGCTGAAAAACATGATTCATTTTTTACTATAAAAAGTGATGGCACACCAATCGAGCAATTTGAAGGAGATGCATTGATACAACAAGAACCTGATGCCTCATCTTTTCCAAGCGGTGGTTTGCGTGCAACTTTTGAAGCAAGAGGTTATACTGCATGGGATCCCTCATCTCCTGCATTTATTATGGAGATCGGTAATGGAAAAACACTTTGCATTCCCACCATTTTTGTTTCTTATACCGGTGAATCACTTGACTACAAAGCTCCGTTATTAAAAGCGTTGGAAGCATTGAATAAATCCGCTGTTGATGTTTGTAATTATTTTGATAGAAATGTAACACGGGTTACTGCAACCCTTGGTTGGGAACAGGAATATTTTGTAATTGATGAAGGACTCTATAATGCCCGTCCGGACCTGGTGATGTGCGGAAGAACTGTTTACGGTCATAGTTCTGCAAAAGGTCAGCAATTAGAAGATCATTATTTCGGATCTATTCCTGAAAGAGTTTATGCTTTTATGCGTGACTATGAAAACGAAGGATACAAATTGGGAATTCCTCTTCGTACAAGACATAATGAAGTGGCGCCTGCACAATATGAGTGTGCCCCCATTTTTGAAGAAGTAAGTGTTGGTGTTGATCATAACTCATTATTGATGGATGTGATGGATCGTGTTGCCCGTCGTCACAAATTGAGAGTATTGTTGCACGAAAAACCATTTGCAGGTATAAATGGCAGCGGCAAACATAATAACTGGAGCATGGCTACTGACACAGGTGTAAATCTTTTGGCTCCGGGTAAAACGCCAAAGACAAACCTGATGTTCCTTACATTCTTTGTAAATACAATTAAAGCTGTTCATGATTATGCGGATGTATTAAGAGCTTCGATTGCATCGGCACCAAATGATCATCGTCTTGGCGCCAATGAAGCACCGCCGGCGATCATCTCTGTCTTTATAGGTGAATACCTGACAAAAGTTTTAAACGAATTCAAAGAAAGAGTAACAGCTAAAATGGATGAGACGGATGAAAGCATGTTGAAGATCGATATTCATAAGAGCATTCCTGAATTGTTGTTAGATAACACAGACAGGAACAGGACGTCACCATTTGCGTTTACAGGAAATAAATTTGAATTCCGTGCGGTTGGTTCTTCTGCGAATTGCGCTAATGCAATGACAGTTTTGAATACGATCATGGCTGATACACTGAAAAAATTCAAATTGGAAGTGGATTCACATATTGAAAAAGGGGATAAAAAAGAGATCGCCATCATGCATGTGTTACGCCAATACATTGTCGCAAGTGAAAAAGTTTTGTTTGAAGGTGATGGTTATAGTGAAGCATGGCAAAAAGAAGCAGAGAAAAGAGGTTTGCCTAATATTAAAACCACGCCGTTGGCACTGGATGCAATGGTGACCGACAAAGCAAAAAAACTTTTCGAAAACAATGATGTGTACACTCACGGAGAATTGGAAGCAAGACATGAAATAGAATTGGAAAAATATATTAAGAAAGTTCAGATAGAAAGCCGCATCATGGGTGAACTGGCAACAAGCCATGTATTACCTGCTGCTATTCGTTATCAAAATTTGTTGGCGAATAATATAAAAGGATTAAAAGAATCAGGATTAAAAGAATCTGCATTTGCCAATCAAAAACAAATACTGGAAAAAATATCTGAGCATATTAGCAAGACAGGCGAATTGGTAGAAAAAATGATCGAGGCGAGGAAAATTTGTAACAACATGAACGGAACAAGAACAAAGGCTATCGCTTACCAAAGCCAGGTAAAGGATGCTTTCTTTGATGACATCCGTTATCATGTTGACAAAATTGAATTGCTTGTTGATGATCGCGAATGGTATTTACCAAAATATAGAGAGATCTTATTTTTAAGATAAAATTTAAAAGTAAAAACTTAAAATCCTCCGATCAAGTCGGAGGATTTTTTATTTCGTAAATTTAAAAGCCAGGCTTTGTGCTACTTCAATCCTCCTATCGTAGACTAATCTAATAACTATGAAAAAATAAAGACCTTATCAATTTATCTGTAATGCCATTGTTATGTTTAGTAAATTTCAGCAAATCATTACCGAATTAACATCGATCATTGAACGAGGTGAATACAACAAATTGTCTGAATGCACAATTGAGGTCCCTAACAAATTCAATTGGATTCGGGATGTATTTGAACCTTTAATTATACATGCACATGGCGATCGCAACATGTTGGAAATGGTTACCGACGATCCATCAGAAGGCCTGACCCTTACTTATACGCAGGGATCAGAAAAATGTAACCAGCTATTGAATCTTTTGAGAAAGCAAAGGGTACAGCAGGGAGATGATGTATTTATCATGTGTGGATTGAACGAAGGCTTATGGATAAGTTATTTAACAGCGATCAAGGGTGGATTTATTTTAATTCCTGCTGCAAGCATCCTTACTGTAAAAGATATCGTTTATCGGTTTCAAAAAGCATCCCCGAAAGTTATTATCGCAGATAAGGATAATGCAGAAAAAATGGACGAGGCTTTATTACAATACGATCATCCTGTTAATGTGAAGTTGTTGTTGAATGGAGAAAAAGATGGATGGATACCTTATAGTATAATTGGCAAAGAAGAAAAAGAAGCTATCGCTGCAGATACAAATAAAGATGATGACCTGTTTTGGTTTTTTACTTCCGGAACTACTGGAATGCCAAAAGTGGCTGTACACACCCAATCAAGTTACCCATTAGGACATTTAACTACCGCTGCATGGATCGGGTTAAAAGCCGGGGATAAACATTTCAATATTTCACAAACGGGATGGGCAAAGTTTGCATGGAGTTGTGTGTTCGCCCCGCTCAATGTCGGCGCTACAACTTTCGCTTATATTCCGAAAGGAAGATTTGTAGCCGGCAG
>DATDCP010000276.1:0-15182 GCA_036524255.1 Chitinophagaceae bacterium | reverse complement strand
TTTACTATTGCCGTTAACTATGTAATCTTTACCCGAAACATTTACCAGACTTATTTGCGGTTTTCTTTTTGCAGGCACAATATTCAGCTGTTGAGGTTTGAACTCCACCAGTTCATTATAAACACTTAGAAGAATATTGCCGTTATGAAGGTTTTCAATACTGTTATAATATCCCACTGTATTATCTTCCAATGGCAAAGAGAAGTCATAAATAGTATTTACATCAGGAGCCAGTACGGAAACCCTGGTACCATTTGGCATCCACACCTGGCCTTTATTTCCTATCAATACACGATTTGCTCCATACACTGACAGTCCATCGCTTTCATCCCAGTTCTCTATTTGTCCGGATTTTGTATTGTAGCGATATAAACCTGTCAACTGGTTAGACAACCATATATTTCCTGCGTTATCGGCTTCCATTGAATTAAAGTAACCAACGGATTCACCTTTCTCGTTTTTAGAAATTAATACCGGGTGCAGTGTATCTCCCCGTAACTCTGACACCCATCCTGCAGAGCAATAAACCCATAATTTATTATGAGTATCTAAAACCATAGACCCAGCAATGGGTACTGAACCATTCGGTAGAGTATCTATATCAAAGCCAATCAGCTTTGTTTTCCCGGTAAGGCGGTTCCAGTATAAAACATTTTTGATATTGGAATAATAAAACACCGTGTCGCCTGATGAAACATAATATACGGAAGCAAAATCCGGATAGCCTGGTGGAAACAAACTAAAAGGTTCAAACTGTTTTTTTGCAGCCGGCTTGTACCAGTTACCAAAATTTGAACATAATATGACCCCTTCGTTGTAAAAACGAATTGCATAAATAGCATCCAGAACCCGGCCATCAGCTCCCGGTCTTGCTTTTGTTAAATCAAAAACTTCATAGCGTTTCTGTTCTTTAAAATAATGTATTAAATTTTTATCATCGCTAAGTATCCATAATGAATTATCAGATGGATCTTCTTTTATTAATGATATATTTCTATTTTTTTTAAACAGATCAATTTTTTCTGGCAGACCATACAATGTATAAATACTTTTTTCCGGGTTGCACCTGGATATGCCACTTAGACTCCCAAACCAGATAGTCCCGTCTTCATCTTGATCGATCGCCCAACAGAATGTGTGAGCTATAGATGATGAAAAATCATTTGAATGACGGATTTGGGTAACCTCTTTATTTTTTAAATAATCAACGACAATCATTTCTGAGGACCAACTACTGAACCATATACGGTTTTGCTTATCCTCGAAAAGAGTTGCTCCCACTGCAGCCGGCATATTTTTACCGACATTAATACCAAAAAGTATTTTCTTCAACTGTGGGTCAAACGCTATGATCTCTTTAGTGGCATTATCAAAGCACCAGAAATGACCTCCCTGTGATCTTGAAAGAGCACTTACATTATTACGTGTGAATAACGGATTACCTGGTTGATTAACATTACTTATTAGCTGATCCTTTTTACTGTCATAATAAAACATGCCTGTACGGGTAGCCATCCAAAGCCCGTTACCGGAAGGATCTTCAAGCATACAATTCTGTCTCATAGAAAATTGCCGGGCTGAGTCAATACCAGATAGCCGTATAATTTCGCGGAAAGAATTGGAAGCAGGAATAAATTTCAAAAGTGTGATCCATCCACCTGCCCATATATTTCCTTGTTTATCACAAAGTATATTGAGAAATGAATTACCCAGTTTGCTATCCAGAGGAAAATAAGTGATAAACTTGTTTTTGCCAGGGCTATAACAAAAGATCCCATTGGCTGTCCCTCCCCATATATTTCCCTTTTTATCTTCACATAAGCTCATGATCTCACCATCTGGAATTGAATTGCCGCTTCTGCTGACTTTAAAAGAATAAAAATTGGAGCCATCAAATCGATTGAGCCCATTTTGAGTACCGATCCAGAATATACCTCTACTATCTTTAAGAAAACAATTCACAACATTATAGCTAAGACCTTCTTTTTCTTTCAAGTGAGAAAAAACAAAAACATTTTCTTGTGCATGCAGATCATGCATAAAAAAAATACTCAGTAATACTAATTGGAAATACTTTCTCATCTGGTACAGGAAAGCTATACAAAACAGGTGGTCTATACAAGTTTCGGTTACTGATATGTCAGAAATTGAATTGAGATGTACAAAAGACCAAACGAGATGCAGAAGAAGTAAAATGAAAATCATTCATCGATCTCAAATCGTAGTTTTTCTATTCACAAAGGTTTCTAACATTTAAATTGAAAACATTGACATATCGATAAATGTATTTATCATATCGACGTCATAAACTTTTATCCGGTTATATACTTTTTCATTTTTGAGTTGTAAATCAAAAAAACGAACACAACCTTTTACAAGCACAAAAAAAATTAAAATGAAAAAGTTAACTTTACTCTTCACCGTTCTTTTCGCAACATTTTGTATTAATGCACAAAATGTAGCCATTAATAATGATGCCTCGATCGCAGCTCCCAGCGCCATGCTGGATGTAAAGAGCACAACCAAAGGCTTCCTAATGCCCCGTTTGACGTCAGCTCAACGTAGCGCCATTGCATCGCCTGCACTTGGCTTATTAGTTTTTGATACAAATACAAACACTATCTGGGCATTTAATGGTTCATCATGGTCAAATCTTACTTCTGCAGGTGGTGGTAGTTTGACACTTCCATTTTCACAAACTGTGAATATAACTGACCCTCTATTTCAACTTGAGAACAATGGAACAGGCAATGTATTGATGATCCGTAATAGTAGCAGTGGTGTTGGCTTACATCTTTATTCCAACAGTGGAGTTGGTATTGATGCAAGCTCAATAAACAATATGGGCATTAAAGCGACTAGCTGGACCAGTAATGCTATTCATGCTTATACTGACAATGTCAATAACACAATTCCAACTATTCGTGCCAATAACTTCGGTGGCGGTCCTGGTCTTTGGGCAAACTCTGCTGTAGATAATGGCGCATATGGTACAACAGCCGGTATAGGAAAATCTGGTTTACGTGGTGATGGTACCGGAGAAAGCAGCAATGGTGTTTTTGGCGCAACGACATCCGCTACTGGTAATGGTGTTTCAGGTTTTAATGCTGGTGGCGTTGGAGTTTTAGGTACTAGTACTTCAAATTATGGAGTAAAGGGGGTTACAAATACTGCCACGGGTTTTGCCGGAGTACATGGTCTTAACAATGGTACAGCAGGTACCGGCGTACTTGGAGTATCGCATGCAGCTAATACGCAAGGTGTATATGGTTCATCAAATAATGGAATTGGTGTAAGAGGTCTTTCCTCTTCCGGTACGGCTTTATATGGTAACAGCACAACAGGATATGCACTCGAAACTAATGGTAAAGTAAAGATCGCTGGTGGTAATACAAATCCAGGAGCAGGGAAAATATTAACGAGTGACGCTGATGGAAATGCTACATGGCAACAACCCTCTTCAACGCCGGACGTCGTATTCAAAGTTTCAGGTGTGATAGATGGATTTCCTGAGCTTCCGCCTCTGGAAACAGTAAAGATTCAGTTTAAGACGCAGGAATATGACCTGGGAAACAACTACATCTCTGTAAGCGAAAACGGAAACCCATCCGAATCAAGTGTATTTTATGTGCCATTTAATGGTGTTTATCATTTTGATGTTTCTGTCGCCTTCGCTTTTAAATCAGTTGCTGGAAGCTTTATAGATTATGAATTTATTAGTGCTACTATTCATAGAATACGAAATGGAATTGATACATATATAACAGAATTTATTGATGAGGAACCAGGTGAACTAGGACAGATTAAAGGAAGCACTGATATCATGCTCAACGCTGGTGATAGAATATACATTACTGCCTTCCAGGCTAATGGTCTTCTTGTAAAGTATGACATGCCACTTGAACCTAGTTCAGGTTCTACATCCTTTTCAGCCCATTTGGTAAAGAAGCTTTGATCAACTACTAATCTCCACAGATCTAAAAGCCATTAACTTTTTAGTATCGCAAAAAAATAGTTTATGAAAAAAATAATTCTATCAATAATAATAACCATCCTGTATTCGCAGGTTGACGGCCAGCTGAAAATAGAAACGGGTGCCAACTGGATAGCTGCTGGTAATCCCGCCATAGTATTACAGGATATGAATTTTGTAAATAACGGGCTTTTTAGTTCGGGTACCGGAACGGTCAAATTCACTGGTTCTCAAAATTCAAGTATAAGCGGTAGCAGTCCACTTGGCATTTATATGCTGGATATTGCTAAAACAAATAGTGCAAAGGTTTTACTTAACAATAACCTGGGTATTAATGTAGCAATTAATTTTATTTCTGGACAACTTGATCTTAACGGAAATAATATTTCCCTTTCTGCCTCGGGTTATTTAACTGGTGAAACAGAACTCAATCGTATAACGAGCAGCAACGGAGGGTATATTCAGATCTCCCAAAATATTGGCACGCCTAATATGACTAACCCGGGCAATCTTGGTGCATTTATTACAAGTTCAGCAGAAGTGGGGGTCGTAACTGTAAGAAGAGGACATACTTCTCAAAGCGGTACAGGATTATCAACAAGTATTAATCGCTACTATTCTATCACAGCACAAAATAATACCAACCTGAATGCGGCACTTCGTTTGAAATATTTTGACGCAGAACTGAATGGGCAAACTGAAGCTGGTTTGGTAATGTATCAAAGTAATAATGCCGGCGCTAATTGGACTAATCTTTCAAGAACAAGTAACAGCACGAATGCTAACTATGTAGAAAAAACCGGGATCAACAGTCTCTCTCTGCAAGCACTGGCAAACGATGTGCAAATTGCCAATGGTATAACAGGTCTTGTATTTACCGGCCAACGTAAGAAAGCAACCGAAGTAACAGTTAAATGGACATCGCAAACCGAAACTAATATGAGTCGTTACCAGTTGCAACGTAAGCTTGATACTGAACTTGATTTCACTGACCGCACTTCTGTAAATACATCGGCTCCGGGAGGTAATAGCATCTCCCCGCTGAACTATCAGAACGTCGATGCAAATGCCCACACAGGTAACTCCTACTATCGTTTAAAAATTATTGCAACAGATAATTCATTCATCTATTCTGATGTGATAATGGTTGCTGGAAAAACAAAAGGAGTGAAAGGTGGAGGTAACAATAATCTAACATTTATTAGTACCGAAGAAGAGGCAACGACAAAAAGCTTCTCTGCAACATCTTCAGTCATCACAAAAAAGATAACAGTGGGTCCCAATCCCAACAATGGTAATTTCTGGTTCAGTATGAATGGAATTGAAAAGGAAACAATAGCCACACTTTATACAATTGATGGTAAACAAATCCAACAATTCCGTGTTGTGAATCTTCAACAACAAAAAGTAAGTAACATACGTACTGGAATGTATTTATTAAAAGTTCCCGGATTTGAAACGCAGAAAATAATTGTAAATGGTGGTGGAAATGCAGTGCCTCAATCAACACAATCAAATAGTAATACTAAACTATGATCAGAATAATAAAATAGGGCACAATTAAACGGTACTCATTGATATGAGTGCCGTTTATCATTGGGAATCAGGCCCGGTATTTGCACTTATTTTAAAACGAAATAAACTTATAAAAATAGAGGACGGTTTAGGAGGCCGCCCCGACTTGTCGGGGCGGCTTTTCTTTTCTACCTATTTTTGGAAAATTTTCACCATGTATCAAACACTGCTTACCTCTATTGAAAATAATGTTCTAACTATTACGATCAATCGTCCTGAAAAATTGAATGCGTTGAACAAAAATGTATTTACTGATCTCGATAAAGCATTGGATGACATTGAAAAAAACCCTGAAATAAGATCCGTTATTATCACAGGCGCAGGAGCTAAAGCTTTTATTGCCGGCGCAGATATTTCAGAGTTTAGTGATTTTAGCAAGGAACAAGCCATGGCATTGGCTAAAAGAGGCCAGGATATTTTTTTTAAAATTGAGCATTGTACCAAACCGATTATTGCAGCGGTCAATGGATTTGCTCTCGGTGGCGGATGTGAATTGTCAATGGCGTGTCATTTTCGTATTGCAAGTGAAAATGCAAAGTTTGGTCAGCCTGAAGTGAATTTAGGTTTGATACCTGGTTATGGTGGTACACAAAGACTTGTTCAATTAATAGGAAAAGGCAGAGCATTGGAATTATTAATGAGTGGAAACATGATCGATGCCCATGAGGCCAAAGAATTTGGGTTGGTAAATCATGTAACAAGTGCCGATAATTTACTTGAACAAGCGAAATTAATTTTGTCTGTTATCAACTCGAAAGCACCATTAGCTGTTGCAGCTTGTATTAAAGCTGCCAATGCAGTTTATGATGAAACAACAAATGGTTTTGATTTAGAGATCAAAGAATTTGGAAATTGCTTCGCTACGGAAGATATGAAAGAAGGGGTGAGTGCATTTTTAGAAAAGCGAAAAGCAAATTTTAAGGGAAAGTAATTTATTCGAATGCATTTTTGAAAGTGATCGTTTGGCCTTTTTTGGTTTTCATTTCTGCAATACCGTTCACTAGTTTTATCTCCGAACGATTGATACCGGTATTGATCCACGTTTTAAAAGGAAGTTTTATTCTAAGTAATCCTCCTGCTTCAGCTTTTATTTTTACTTCCTGTACTACCGCATTTTCCTTTTTTGCTGAAATAAGAAAAGCACCTTCCGCTCTTAAAGTTTTAAAAAAAACATTTTTCCATTCTTTTGGAATAGCAGGAAATACTTCAATAAAATCTTTATGACTTTGCAAAAGCATTTCATGAATGCCTTGCGCAAATGCAAAATTTCCTTCGAGAGTAAACGGACGATAAGTAGCATCAGCATATTGCCCACCTTTCTGATCTCCGTTTAAATGAAAACTATTGGATGAAACAAAATTGGTAGCAAATTTTTTTAAGTTAGCGGCAGCCGAATCACCATTTTGCCCCCTTGCATAAATAGAGGCGACCCATGCAAAAGAATAACCAACCCACTCTCTCGTTCCAAGTTTTTCAATCTGCTTTAAAGAATTTTCAATGATCACTCTTTCTGATGAATCGTCTTTATTCAGTAAACCCATCGGATGAATTGCATGCAAATGATTTTGATGACGATGAGAATACTCAAGATTTTCATTGACAGAAATAGTTAAGCCAGTTTCGTTTGAATTAAATTGTGGTAATGTAGACCATTGCAGTAACCAATATTTTGCTTCACCTTCTCTTTTTAGATTTACATTGGCTGCCCATAACATTTCAAAAGCATTTTTTACTAGTGCCAGGTCATAATTTGTCCATTTAAGAAACCATGCTTTAATACTATTGTTATTATATTCCGGTGTAGAACTCAAAGGCAACTTCCTGGTGGTGCTATCGCTGGTGAGATGATCAAGAAACTTGCAAACGTCATTGATATAAGGAAAAGCTTTCTCAGCTAAAAAATTTTTATTCATGCTATATACCCATTGCCAATAAAAATGCTGGGCTAACCATGCTGAAGTAGTTGGTGACATTGCATACTGGATCCACCCTCCCATTGGTTTACCGGAAATAGTTGAAACACCCGGTACATTTAATCCATCTAATTCAAAATATTGTTTGGTCCATCTTTTATTCTCCTCTTTTACTTTCCATAACCAGTTTGTAAACCCTACTGTAAGATCAAGATGATTACCTGAGTAACCGGGCCAATAACTTAATTGAGTATTGAGATCATGATGAAAATCTCCTTTCCATGGCGGCAATCTTCCATCATCTGCGGTCCATATAGCCTGCAAAGAGATCGGTGGTGTATTGCTTCTTACCACACACCCAAACTTGTACATATCTAAATAATATTGTCTTTCTAGTATAGCATCAGGAATTGAAACAGAAGATCTTTTCCAGTAATCACTCCACCAGTTAATATGTGATGGCCATCCTGTGGGTTCTTTAACTAATACATTTATTGCCGGAAGAGATGCAGGTTTATTATTAGTGATAGTCCATTCACCAATAATTTTTTTCCCGGGGAACCGGTACCATTTCACCAACACTTGATAATAATTGTTTTTCCATGTAGGTTGATGATAAAGAATGTAATCAAATCGTTTCTCCACTGTTCCTTTTTGATACCCAAGCCGTTCAAGACCATGGCCCGAAACACTATTGCCTGTTTTTCCATCATTTCCTGTATTGTAATTCGGAATGATCAATTCAGGAATGAGGTCCTCATTTATATTTTCAAAACCAAAATATCCAACCTGGCGTGTTGCATGAATATAATTATTGAACTTAACTCCGTTTTCAAATTCCACAACGCTTAAACCGTTTGAAATATCAAGAGAAACTTTCTTTACTTTACCGATCTTATTAAGATCAAACTCAATGGCAGCGCCGGGAATCTTTGTTGGCGCCGGATATTTTTCGTAAGGCTCATCTCCTATTTTCTGCACCGAATCATATTGATTCATTTTTACTTTTTCTACAACCCATTTAAACTTTAGCTTATCGATCTCCGGCATTGGCCGATCATCCCAGAGATCAACCCTGTCTAATGATATTCTTAATTTGTTATCCTTTTGCCAGATCAATGCACCCAACCAGCCATTACCTAAAGGAATTCCTTCATCCCATCTTTTGGCCAGTGTGTCAAATACAAGGTTATGTTGAGGCTTAGGTTGAGCAAAAATATTTACTGAAACAAAAAACAATAAGGCGAGCAGTCTTATCAATTCTTAATTATTAATTGTTAGTTATTAATTCTTCTTCTCAGGTGGTTTTACAATTGTAGTGTCAGTTTCAAGAATTGGTACATAATAGTTGCCAGTATCTAAAGTTACCTTGGGAAAATTATTTTTTAGCGTCGACCAATCTGAAGAACTGATAAAAGTTTGATAAAGATAGACGGCTTGTAGCTTTGGAAGATGTTTTAATTGAATCAGTCCTTGTGACGTCACTTTTGTTCCAACAAGATTAAGGTATTGCAGGTTGACCAATGACTTCAACGAGACAAGTCCTTTATCTGTTATAGAAGTATTGTCCAATTGTAAACGGGTAAGATTTGTAAGTTGCGCTATTGGTGCTAGTAAACTATCAGGAATTTTCTTTTGACCAAGGTTTAGCCATACCAATTGCTTTTTTATACTTAATAGCAAAGCAAGATCATTATTGGTTATCGAATCAACCGTAACAAAATTTGCTTTTAAATAATTGCTATTCCTGGCTACAGGAAAAACAATTATACCGCTGTCTTTTAATTTCTGCAATGCCTTTTCATCAGCTTTTTCAACCATAGTCTGTGGCACATCAGGCGGGATCTTCTTTACTTCCTTTTGTAATGCAAGCAAGATCGGTTTTATTTTTTCCGGCTGCTCCAGCTCTTTTGTCTTTTTATCAAATGTTGCTCCTGTTGCGATCCACCAATGTATCAATTCAATTTCATTATCTTTTAATTGTGGTTTCTCTTTAGGCGGCATATGATCTTCTTCATTGCGTGGTAATAACAATCTTCTCATCATATCACTTTCATCTGCATTACCCGGCTTGATCACTTCACCATCTTCCCCACCTTTTAAAATAAATGCAGGTTCATCCAATCTTAGCTTCCCTTTCCTTTTACTTTTATTGTGACAGCCATAACACTTGCTTTCAAAGATTGGCTGAATTATATCTGCATACACATTTGCTTCCTGTACATCAGCAATTGGTTTGATCTCTTTTTCAGCTACACTATCTTTTGAAAACCCTTTAGTGAGATAATCAGACCCATGAGTAAGCGAACCACCCAGATGACCCGTGACAAAAATCAATGGAACCATTAGCAGTATTACCCATTTGGCAAATTCATTTTCCCACCGGTTAAATAAATATGCAATGAGTGAAATAGATGCGGTGGCGATACCAAACCATTTATGTGTACTTACCAATTCCTCATCATAGTCACCGCTTTGTGAAAGTAAATAACCGCTGATACAAGAAACAATTGCGCTGATCATTCCCCAAAACAAGGCAATGCTTGTGGCAGCATACATTGCTGCATATTTCGGTTTGAGTGCAAGCAATTGAAATAATGCAGCCAGTAACAAAATACCAATTGGCAAATGGACCAACAAAGGATGGAAACGACCAATTAGTTCAGAGAAGTTCATCAATAAATTAATAATGAATAATTAAAAATTAATAATTGGTCAGCTATATCGTTTACGCAACAGTTGCATCATATACACATTGATCTCCCATTGATTGGCCAACGGTTGTCTTGTATAAGCCGTTGTAGGCATATAATCAGGCGGGCCAAATTCAGTTAAAAAAGTCATTCGTTCCCCATTTTTCTTTTTTCTTTCCACTACTTTATCCCACCATGCAAGATGTGCTTTTACTGCATTCTCCCATTCAGGTGCTCTTGGATCATTTACCTGCGGACCTTCAGGATGACCGATCCGTGCATGAATATGTTCCACTCTATCCAATGTCATATTTAATGTATCCTGCTGATCTGCCAAAAGACTTTCATGCACATTACACCAATGTGATACATCGAAAGTAATTTTTAAGTCTGGATATTTTTCCATGAATTGCCTTGCAACTGGTGCTGCATATAAAATCCTTGAACGGTGTGTTTCATGGCAAATTGTAATGCCAGTTTCTTTGGCGAGTGCAAGGGTATGTTCAATAAATTTTTTATTATCATCAAAACTAAAATGATCCCTGCCAGAGTGATTATTAATGTAAAGAGGTTTTTGAATATTCTGTTTGGCTGCCGCATCTACCATTTTTTTATAATAGTCCAAATGTTCCTTCGGATCATTTTGCCAGCCTCCACAAAGAAAACCAACTTCTAAACCGTGAGTTTTTAAAGCAGCAAACAATTCATCCTTTTTATTATCAGCAGGCCACCATATTTCGATCCCATCATAACCTTCTTTTTTTACTTTGGTGCAAAAAGAATCTGTGCTGCCATCAAAGCCCCAGTTGGTAGCCATTATTTTTAATTCGTAATTCTTATTCATGGTGAAAGAAGGTTGAGTTGCTGATGAAATTTTATCGAGAGAAGAAAACATCAATGCCGCTGTTGCAGTTGCTGATGTTTGTAAAAATTTTCTTCTGTTTGATCTCATATTAAATTAGATAATGACATACCAGTTGTGACAAAAAACTAAAAACTACTAGATACTTCTTTTTTATGGATACAAACCATTTAAATGGCAGTAGGATACGAATTCATCCGTTATTTTTTCTAAACCATTAATTTCATTGGACTTTAGCCATGAACCAACTCTTATACAAATTTCTGACCCTGTTGAACTGGCCCGTACTTCATACTGAAAAGTAACTAATTCTTTATTTAGATTGTTTGCCGACAGAAATTTCTCTATATCCTTTATAATCTCTAAATGGTGTCGCATACTCTTCCTTCTTTATTGGATTCTACTAAAGTTTGATAAATTAATACTTGTCCAAGAAATATATCATTACTTTAAATTAATGGGACAGATTTGTTCAAGAGCGAACAGAACCCTGAACGGAGCGTCGCAATTAAAGCTGATAGTAGTACTAAAGCTCGTAAACAAAAAATATTTATGCCAATATTTCCTGGATCACTTTGCCTTTCACATCCGTTAATCTAAATGGTCTTCCCTGGAATTCGTATGTGAATTTTTCGTGATCGAAACCCAACTGGTTTAAGATCGTTGCCTGTATATCGAAGGCTTCTGTTTTTCCGCTGATAACATTATAACCGATCTCATCAGTTTCACCATAAGTAATGCCGCCCTTTATACCACCACCGGCCATCCACATGCAAAACGCATCAGTATGGTGATCTCTTCCTTTAAACGGTGCAGTTTTTCCTTCACGGTTTTCCTGCATCGGTGTTCTGCCAAACTCACCACCCCATACTACCAGCGTTTCATCCAGCAAACCTCTTTGTTTAAGATCAAGGATCAGTGCAGTCATTGCTTTATCTGTACTGCGGCATTTGTTTATCATACCGATATCAACTGCTGTTTGCGCATCTGTACCATGACTATCCCACCCCCAATCAAATAATTGTACAAAGCGAACACCCTTTTCAACCAAACGACGTGCAAGTAATGCATTATTGGCAAAATTCACTTCACCGGGTTTTGTACCATACATATCATGGATATACTGCGGTTCATCATTTATATTCATCACTTCCGGTGCAGCGATCTGCATTTTATACGCCATCTCGTATTGTGAGATACGTGATAATGTTTCAGGATCTTTATATTGTTCATGCTGATGCTGATTGATCTTATTGATCGCATCAATAGAAGCACGACGCAGATCACGATCTATCCCTTTAGGATCATTAATAAATAGAACAGGATCACCCTCACTTCTGCATTGCACGCCCTGGTAGACACTCGGCAAAAATCCACTACCCCATGCACTCTTGCCTGCATCGGGATCATTACCGCCGGATGTCAACACAACATAGCCAGGCAAATTTTGATTCTCGGTTCCTAAACCATAAGTTACCCATGCACCTATACTCGGACGGCCCAATCGTGGTCCACCAGTATGCATGAACAATTGCGCCGGTGCATGATTAAATTGATCGGTCGTTACTGATTTTATTATTGCCACATCATCAACAATAGTTGAAAAATGGGGAAGATAATTGCTAACCCATAAGCCGCTTTCACCGTGTTGTGCAAATGTTGCTTGTGGGCCAAGCAACGTTGCTTTATCGCGGATGAATGCAAATCTTTTTCCATCTATCAAACTTTGCGGGCAATCTTGTCCATCGAGTTTCACCAGCTCAGGTTTGTAATCGAATAATTCTAATTGTGATGGTGCCCCCGCCATATGCAAATAAATAACTGACTTGGCTTTTCCCGGGAACATGGGCGGTCGTGGTGCCAAAGGATTGACCGGGTCAAATAAAATACTTGATGTTTGTTGAGAAGCACCTCTTCCGCAACTATTCAAAAATGAACCTAATGCCAATGCTCCTAATCCCATCGCACTTTCTTTTAAAAAATGCCGGCGGGTATGTTGACGAAGTACTTCTTGTTTTGCTTCTTCAAATAATCTTTGGCTATGTAATTCTTGTTGGGTCATAACTTGCGAGGTGAAGCCGAAGCAATCTCCTCAATTTTAATTATATAATTTTTTAGTCAGCATTTGTAATTCTATTCATCGTCCCTTGCGTCGCACTCTTGTACAATACAATTCTATTCATCATATGAAAATTGATCATTTTATTATTCATTTCAATGTAAAACCCCCACGGGGTTCTTTCTAAAAATCTTTCTTTCATCCCCCGGGTTAAAACCCGGGGCTACCGATACTTTATCCCTACGGGATAATGCAGCTAGCAATACACTAAAGAATCTTCCACCTAAGTCTCCCCTTTAGGGGGACAGGGGGTTGTTATAATTTAGTCACCACTTCATCTAAATTCAAAATAGCGTTACACACTACCACCATCGCTGCCGTTTCCGGGTTATTATGTTCATCATTCACCCCGATCATTTCACATGTTTTTTCTTTATCCGAATTAAATTTTTCAAATGCATTTTTATATAGGTCAGATAATATTGCCAGATCTTTATTATCGATAGTATGTCCAGTTGCTAATTCATACCCTCGTTTTATTTGCGCATCAATATTTGCATTCGTTTCTTTTTGTAAACGATAAGCAAAGTTTCTTGCCATTTCAATATAGGCAGAATCATTTAAAGTAACCAATGCTTGTAAGGGAGTATTTGTTCTTATTCTCCTGGCATTACATATTTCTCTTGATGTTCCATCAAATGTTGTCATCGATGGATAAGCGGCTGTTCGCTTCCAGTATATATATACGCCACGCCGGTATTGATCTTCGCCCTTGCTTTGCTTCCATTGCGCAGGACTATAAGGTGAATTCCAAATTCCTTCCGGCTGAAAAGGCATTACACCAGGACCATACATTTTATTGCTTAGCAAACCGCTAACAAATAGAGCCTGGTCACGAACCTGCTCTGCAGATAATCTTACTCTTGATCCTCTTGCATAATATTTATTGTAAGGATCTTTTTGCAGCAATTCATCATTTACACTTGATTGCTGTCTGTAGGTTGCGGACATCAAAATTGATTTGATCATTTTCTTTATACTCCAGTTATGATCATTCACAAACTGCCATGCCATCCAGGCGAGTAATTCTTTATGTGTTGGATTCAATCCTTGTGATCCAAAATCTTCAAGCGTTTCAACAATTCCATTCCCAAAAATTTGTTCCCATAATCGATTGACCATTGTTCTTGCTGTTAAAGGATGCTTTTTATCAACTAACCACAATGCCAGATCCATCCGGTTCCTTCTTCCATTCTTTTGAATAGGTGAGAATAATTTTGGAACATCCGGTTCTACTTTATCTCCTTTCACCAGCCAATTACCTCTTTCAAAAACGTTTGATTCTCTTGTCAGGTCAGTTGAGTTCTCGAACATGACCGGTGTTGTCTTTACTGGTTTATTCAATAATCTCATGAAACTGCTGTACACACTGTCATAACCAGGTTTGCCCTTACCGGGGAATGGCTGTCCAAAATGAAACCAATCAAGTACCATTGAAGTAAAATCTTCTTTCTCTAATTTTTTACTGAAATAAGAAAAATACAGATCATGCTTGCCGTTTACTGGTTCAACATCCACACCAAGGATCTTGCTTTCCCCTTTTGTTTCCGGCACATTGATCACTTTCCATACAGGTCCATCCAGGCTATCAAGATGAATCGTCCAAACACCATCGTTGGGATAACCTTTGTATCTGAATAAAAAATAAGTTTTATCTGACAGATCAATTTCCATCATTCTGAAAGTTGACCGTTTTCTTATTACCAACCGTTTAGTATCTCTCAGTTCACAGTTATCATACTTATCTGTTCGTTCAAAAGAAGTAATAGAAGGCTCCCATGTTTTTAGCAATGCATAATATTTTTTTGCTTCAGTATTTGTTGCATTTTGTTTTAACCATTCTTTTATCCGCAATGCTTCAATGCTGTCCTCTTTTTCATAATGGCGAAGCAATGGATAATCTTCCTCGGAATCAACATCACGGCTATTATTAAAAAATGCCACGAACTTATAATATTCATCATGCCGAATGGGATCATAAGGATGACTATGACATTGTACGCAATTGAATGTCGTACTCATTAGCCCGGTCCATGTTGTATTCACC
>DATDCP010000275.1:0-2024 GCA_036524255.1 Chitinophagaceae bacterium | reverse complement strand
TCTGAAGCGGCAAGTAAAATATATTCACCAACGGGTAATTCATCTATTTTTATTTCGAGAGAATGAGTTTGGTAGTCGTTTGTGAAGGGAAGAACTTGTTGCCAGTTACGAATTGCTGGCATTTTGAGTAATTGCGTCCATGTTTTTTCATCATAATAATTAAGAATGTCATCTGTCTTCTCATCTGCTTTTACCAGGCGAAGAAAAACTTTATCAAGATTTCGATATTGAATAAGTGATCTGAAAGCTTTACCCGGTACATTTACTTTCTCTAGGCTGAAATTTAATTCCTTTGCTTTGATCTGCTTTAACAGGTTTATACAATTGATCTTTCCTTCTGAAGAATCTTTTTGAGTAATCACTTTTTCACATATTTCTTTTGCCTTAACACGGGCATACCGTTGAGTCGTATCGCCAAAAGGTTTATAGCTGTCTGCATCAGAATTATATTCTTTGGCCAGTAAATACCACGCCTGTGAAGCTGCGGGTAAATTTGGATATTGACTTGCCAAATGCTTTAAACCTATACGGTATAAAGAATCTTTATCCGGATGTGTTGAATTCTCATGCACAAACTCCAACCGCTGAATATCGGCATCCAGTAATGCATCAGGTTTGACGTCTTTTAAATGAAACGCAAGCAACTGCTGATAAACAAGTAAAGCTTTATGCTTGAGAGAGAGGGAATCTTTTGTTATGATCTTGTTTGCAATAAAATCTGCAGCGGGATCAAATGCCGAGGCCTGGTCGATCTCAAAAGCATAAGCCGGTTTATCAATATCACGTTCATCACTTTTAAAATACTCCAATGCACGATGAGCAAGCAGGTCATATAAAGTTGGACGAAGGTGCCGAACATTGCCTTGTAATATTATTTCATCAAATGATTTAAGCCTGGTTTGCTGAAGCAGCTTTTCGTTTTTTATTGAAAGCAGGTATAAATCACTGATCTTTTTATGAAAGTCGGCAGCCGTCCATGTTTTTATATCCTCTTTTCTGAATTGTTTTGTTTCGGTGCGGTCATATAATTGCCACCTGTGTTGCTGGAAATAATTTAAATAAACGCCGGCAAGCAAGCTTCTGAAAATTGAAGCAACAGGTTCCTTTGCAGTGGCAATTTCATTTTCTATTTCTTTTATTGCTAAACTTTCATTGTCTTCTCTTGTTTCCATTTGTAACCCGACCATATAAACAACCGCCTTTATGATCTGAGCATCTTGTTTTTCCTTTTTAGCAAGAGCATATATTTTTTTGACTTCAGCTAATGCCGTCTTAGGAAGTTTCTTTTTAGTGATCAGCTCATCTACATTCTTCCATTCCTTCTGATAGGTCTTCACAGGAGTTTGGGAGTAGCCTGATGTTATCAAAATGCAAATAAAAACTACCAGCGATAATAAGGTTTTCAATGGTTGCATCAACATGCCGTTAAATTTTTTTACAAGATAGTACTATCAATGCTTATGAGATGCGGAGAAGAATGATTTTTCATAAGCAGTTACATCATTAATTAATAATTGTTAAACGATAAGTGTTGTTTAGCCTTTAACGTTTTATTGAGCAGCAATGGCATGACATTGGAATAATTGTAGCAGAACAAAATTGTTCACCTCAAAACAAAATTTATGAAGACAATTTTTACCCTTTTACTTAGCACCATTTTCTCACTTGCTTCAATGGCCTACGACGGTACCCGCCTTACCGTCACCAGCGTCAGCAACAACAAGATGTTTGTTGAAGTTGATGGCCGCCGGTACAATTTTGATGGGAACACTGTTTCCATAAGCAGCATTCGCCCGGGTACACATACCGTAAGAGTGTTGCGTGAAATGAAAAGAAAAGCCGGCAGAGGTTTGGGCAACGGCAATAAGAGAGAGGAAACGATTTACAACATCAAGGTAACATTCAGGGAAGGTTATCACTTCGACATTCTTGTCAATCGTTTTGGAAAGGTCATGATTGATGAGCGCAGAATTGATCCAAACGATGAGTGGTATAATGATGATGAGTATTACGACAGGAACGAT
>DATDCP010000274.1:0-22448 GCA_036524255.1 Chitinophagaceae bacterium | reverse complement strand
TTTATTTCAGCAAGGAAATGTTCCACCTGCTCTTTATCCTTTACTTTATGACGAAGCATGCTTTCCTTCTCACTTAATTCATTCCTGAAATTATAATAAGCCTGGTCTGTTTCATTTAATTTTCTTTCTTCGTCATCTTTCGCTTTCATCATATTGAACAACTCATCTTCTACCTGCTCCAGTTGTTCAATACACTGTTCTATCTGTTGTCTTGAATCGGAGAGTTGCGTCGTATTATTTTCGATCTGCTGTTTTAATTCACTCAGCTGGTTGTTCTTGAAATCAAGTTCTTGTTTTAATGCAGCTATTTTGCTTTGCTGCCTTGTTACAAGCAAATTGAACTCGTTGTATTGACGATTTGATTCGTTATAAAAACCTTCCTCATTTTTAAATACCTCTTGTCCCTCATTAAGCTTTGCAGCCTGCACCACTAATTCTTCGCTTAACCATTTCAGATCATTACGGGTTGCTTCTACTGAGTTTTGTGTTTGCAGAATTTGTGAATGAAGTTCTTCCTGTCTATGCTGACTTTGACTTTGAAGTGCATGAAGGTTCTCCAATTTATTATGCAATGAAAACACCTGGTTGGTGAGTTCCTGAATTTCTATTTCAGTATTCTTCAAAGCACTTTCACGCAGATCCTCATTGAAAGCAATTACCTCATTATGCCTTTCCTGTATTTCTTCTTTTAATAATTCGACAACTGCATTCTGCGATAATATCTCTTCCTGCAACTTTTCAAGATTTTTTGCACGGCCTATTTTCTTTCCTTCAAATAAACCAACACTGCCACCCGTTAAAGAATATTTCCCTTTTACGTAGCGACCACTCTTTTCTATCACAACAAATCCATTGCTATTCTGTAATGCCTCTTCATTTTCTGCAATAATAACGTTGGAAAGAAGATGACGGGCAAGACCCATATACTTTTCATCTGCTTCTATAACATCAAGAGCAGAAATAGCTCCTGGTACAGATGAAAGATCGTGCACCTCCGCAGGTGATTCATTCAATTTATCCAATAAAAAGAAATTGGCTTTCCCTTTTTTGTACTCATCTAATAAATGAACGGCCTGTAAACCTTCCTGTAAATTATTTACAACATAATAGCTTAAATAAGGTTCCAGCACATTTTCAACAGCCGTTCTGTATTCTTCTTTTACATAAATAATATCAGAAAGGATCGGTGCAGTATGGTTCCATCCCTGGTTATTATGCAAAAATTTCACACTGTCTGGATAACCTTCCATTGAATCGATCAGGCTCTTTAGAAGATCATGCTCATTCTTCTTTGAATCGAGTTTCCTGCTTTCATCTGCAAGCTTGCTTCTTAATGTTTCAAGCAATCCTTGTGTTTGCAGTATTTGATCCTTGGTGTAATCCTGGTGTTTTTGTAATTGATCAAGATCGGTTCTTTTAATATTTAATTCTCTTTCTCTCAAATGCAGATCATCAGCAAGATGCTTGCGCTGATTATCCCTCTGCACTTTGTCCTCATCGATCTGCTGAACAGCACGGCTTAGATTTTGAATTGAAGTATCAGCAATAACTACTTTTTTCTCAGCCTCAAATTGATTGCGTTGAACTTGCTGATAGCCGCTGCGCAAAGCATCTAGTGCAATTCTTTTTTCATCCATCACCACCCTCTTCGCATCCATTTCATTTCTTAACTGCATCAATTGTTCGTTCATCCCTTCCAGGTTGTTCGCTTCTTCTTCTAACTGTGAACCTGTGAATGCAATGCTTTCTTCTATTCCCTGTTGTTGTCCCTCTGCTTTTTGTAAAAAATCCTGTAATCCTGCTTCTCTTTCTTTCAGATGATCTAAACGCTGAGCAGCAAGGTTCTTTTCATTTTCTTTTGTTCTCAGGTGTTGCAACATTTCATTAAATGAATGCTGCATAGCCTGTAACTCTTTTTCCTTTTCAATGAAAATAATTTTATCCTGTTCTAATTCGGCCTCATCAGTAGCTATCTCCGCTTCCAGCTTTATTCTCTTATCAGTTTCAGTCTCATGTTGTGTGTTCAGCTCTTTGTAAGTAACATTAAAACTTTCTAATGCCGCTTTTGCCAATTCAACACTTACTTCACGATATTCTTTTTTGACCTCGTAATATTTTTCCGCTTTCTTAGCCTGGTTCTCTAAAGTCTTTAGTTGATTGTTTATTTCAAACAAAAGATCTTCAATACGGGCAATATCTTGCTCGGTTGCGTCAAGCTTCAGCTTAGCTTCTTTCTTTCTTGTTTTATAAATTGAAATACCGGCCGCCTGTTCAAGCATTCGGCGACGGCTGTTTTCTTTGTCTTTGATCAGATCGTCAACCATGCCCAATTCAATGATGGCATAAGAATCAGTTGAAATGCCCGTATCCATAAAAAGATTCTGGATGTCTTTCAAACGGCACTGTACATCATTCAGACGATATTCGCTTTCGCCACTTTTATAAAATTTACGGGTAATAGTAACAGTGCTAAACTCGGTAGGAAGAAGATTCTTTGTGTTTTCGAAGGTCAAACTCACTTCCGCAAGTCCCGATGCAGAGCGGCTTTTAGAGCCATTGAAAACAAGGCTATCGAGATTTTCGCTTCTCAGATGGCTGATCTTTTGCTCGCCAATAACCCAACGGATACTGTCAACAATATTAGATTTACCGCATCCATTAGGACCAACGATTCCTGTTACGTTGTCATCAAAGTTGACAATAGTTTTATCAGCAAAGCTTTTAAACCCTTTAATTTCAAGACTTTTTAGGCGCACGGGCAAACGTTTTAATAGCGGCGAATATAATCTGCAAAACTCATTTAAATAAGAAGTACTTATTCACAGGGTTGCGTTAAAATTAGGGAAAAGATTTTTTGGTAGCCGGCTTCAGTTCCCTGATTAAACTTTGATTGCGACGCTCCTTTGAAAGCCAGCAACTCCGATTAAACTTCGTGAATGCATAAATTCTCAATCGTGACGGTCAAAAATATATCTCACAGATGTCACGGATTTACACGGAATATATTCTGTGAACATCTGTGTAATCCGTGAGAACAATAAGCCGAATAGAATTCCAGGCGTACAAGAGTGCGACCCTTCCACTTCGCTTCGCTCAGTGTCTGGGTAAACTGCGACGCTATTGTTGAATAGAGAAGAGAAACCTGAATGGAGCGTCGCAACAGACGTTGATAAGAATTACTGTTGCGGGTAATATCAACATGATCTTACAATTTTTTATACCCTTCGAAATAATGTGTTATTTTCGGCCGGCATTTTTGAAACGAATAAAAACTGACAAAACCACTGATTCATGAAAACCGTGATCATCCCTGTTGATTTTTCTGAAACTGCATTAAACGCTGCCCGCTATGCCGCTGAAATGCTAAGCGGAAGCCCCAACACAAATATTATTCTCTATAACCTTTATCGTCACGATAATGAATATGAAATGTCAGGGGCATATCTTGACAGTTTGAAAGATGAATTGCTGAGAAAAGGTGATAAAGAAATTGAATGTGTTCGTGAAAAAGGGAGTGATGTTGTTGATTCATTGGAAAGATTGGCTTACCAGAAATCCGCCACACTGATCGTGATGGGGATCACTGGTAAATCACCTATGAAGCAGGCATTGATAGGCAGTAATACTTTGAAGATAGCAATGCGTGATGTATGCCCGGTGTTAATTGTACCGGCGCAAGCAGCTTTTAAGGGAATTAATAATGTGGCTCTTGCTTCTGATTTTAAAAATGTAGAAGAGATAACTCCTGTTTCTTATTTGAAAGGGGTCCTTGATTTCTTTAAACCCAATCTTCATATTGTAAATGTGAACAGCGAGATACATGTGGCACTGAATGAAGAACTGAGAGAAGAAAGAGCATGGCTTGCTGAACAATTTGCAGAATATAATCCTGAGTTTTATTTTATTACCACTTTTGATTTTGAAGAAACTATTGAACAATTCGTTCAGGATAAAAATATTGATATCGTGATCAATGTTCCCCGTAACCACAGTTTCTATGATTCTGTTTTCAAGCATAGCTCTACCAAAAGGCTTGCTTTTCATAGTTCTATACCGGTGCTGGCAGCACATGAATAAACAGTTAAGGTTTCGCCCAATCACTAACACTCATTAGGTTATCCGGCCTTGTTTTTTTAGCTTTGCCGTTCCTGAAAAATCGATTGCTGCATCATTTTTTGCCGCTTTACTTTACTCCCGATAGCTATTGGGATGGCTCATCTTCACAGATTTTTGGATGCAGGAAAAGAAATAAATTTTATGAGGAATATCAAGCTGATCGAAGTACCATCAGAGATCGGGGCCGGCACCCGTGGCGCCAGTCTTGGAGTGGAAGCTATTAAGGTTGCGGCTATGGATTTTATGAGTAATTTTTTTATTCATTTTCCATCAGAAAGAATTCCGAACGAGAATAAATTGCTGTATGAGCCTATAGAATCTCCTTATGCAAAAAGAGTAAAAGGAGTTTATTCGATGTATGAAAAAGTAAGCAAAGCTGTTTCTGAAACTATTAAAAATAATTTTTTTCCCGTTGTTATCAGTGGCGATCACAGTATTGCAGGTGCAACGATTGCCGGAATAAAAATGGCAAAGCCAAAAAGTAAATTAGGGGTGATCTGGATAGATGCACATGCGGATCTGCATACTCCCTATACTACACCATCCGGAAATCTGCATGGTATGCCGCTTGCGATTACCCTCGGCGAAGACAATAAGGATTGTGCAGTCCATAAACTTGATGATGAAACAAAAGCATATTGGGAAAAACTAAAAAACATAGGTAAGATATCCCCAAAGGTTTTGCCCGAAGATGTAGTATTGATCTCAGCAAGAGATTATGAGAAAGAAGAAAAGTATGTGATCGATAAGCATAATATCAAACTGATCTCAACAAAAGAAGTGCGGATGAAAGGGCCGGAGAATATTGTTCGTTTAATTACACGCCATTTGGATGATTGCACTGATATCTATATAAGTTTTGATGTTGACTCCCTCGATTCTTCTATTTCAAGAGGCACAGGAACCCCGGTAGGAAATGGTTTAAGAGAAAGAGAAGTGGAAGACCTGATCAGTAAATTTATGCACAACCGAAAAGTTTGTTGTTTTGAAATAACAGAAGTGAACCCCACTCTTGATAAAGAGAACCTGATGGCTGAAATTGCATTCAATATTCTGCAAAGAAGTGTGAATGTATTAATGATGAATTAGAACCACGATTTATAAGATTAAAAAGGATTATGAGGATATTTTTTATTGTTATCGGTCTTTTGATTGTACATATTTCTTTTGCACAAAAATCTTATAAAGACTCAATTGAATCTTATTTTAAAAAGTATGTGAAGGAACATGAGGTGGTAACTGGAAAAGACAAAGAACTGATGTCTTTTTTCTCAGTTAATAAAAAATACAGGATGACTTGCAGGTTTGAAAGAACTATTAATTCGCCCTGGTTCAGAATGGAAAGTTCGGGCCCGATAAAAAAGAATTACAGGGTCTATGGAAAAATTCATTTTACAATTAATGATACGGCTGTTGCATTAAATATCTATCAAGGCCAGGACCTGATGACAACGAAACAATACAAAGATCATTTATTTATACCCTTTACAGATGCTACATCAGGCGAAGAAACGTATGAAAGCGGAAGATATATTGACCTGGAAATAAAAGACATTGACAATGATAAAGTACTGATTGATTTTAATAAAGCTTATAACCCTTATTGTGCCTATGTGAGTGGTAAATATAATTGTCCAATTCCTCCAGCCGAAAATCGATTAACAATTGCTATTCCTGCAGGTGAAAAAGCTTTTCGCAAGTCACATTGATCAACTGAAAGTTTTTTTTAATCCTTCTTCAAAACTTATTGGCGCATACCCTAATTCATTTCTTGCTTTTTCAATGATGAAACCCGTTTTCAAGGGCCTTTTTGCCGGTTGACTAAAATTTGCTGCAGTAACTTTTTTTATTAACGAATTATCAAGCTTAAGATATTCTGCAGTTTCAATTGCAATTTGATAAGGAGTCAAAACATCTTTTCCAGACAGATGAAAAATTCCTTTTGCTTTTTTTTCAATAATGGAAACTATTCCTTTTGCAAGGTCTTCAACATAAGTAGGAGTTCTTACCTGGTCATCAAAAACACTGTACTGCTCTCCTTTCTCCAATTTTTCTCTTACAATTTTTAAAAGGTTACTATGCCCAGAGTGATTTTTTCCATATACTAAAACTGTTCTTACGATCGCCCAGGCATGCTCATATTCTTTCACGGCTTCCTCAGCTTCCAGTTTAGTGCGACCATAATAATTAACAGGTCGCGGAACATCTTCTTCCTTATACATTCCTCTTTCACCATCAAAAACAAAGTCCGTCGAAAGAAAAACAAAAAAGCTTTTTAGCTCTTCTGAATTGATCAATAGATGCACTGTTCCCTCTACGTTCACCAAATATGCCTTCATCTGATCCATCTCACATTCATCAGGTTTGCTCATAGCGCCAGAATGAACCACTACATCTGGTTTTATACTTTCGAAGACATCATGAATAGAAAACGGATCGGTAAGATCCATTGTAAGCCATTGAAAGTTTAGATCGTGGGTAAAAGGCAATCGACATTCACCTTTGCCGGTTGCAATAACTGAATTTTTTTTTGCTAGTAGTTGTTCAACAATATAATAACCGAGGAATCCATTTGCACCAGTAACAAGAATTTTCATGCAGCAAATATAGGCTGACCTAAAATCATGAAAGCCTTTTGGCACACAAGGCATTTTGTCTTATTTTTGCCGTCCGCTGGCTGCGTAGCTCAACTGAATAGAGCATCTGACTACGGATCAGAAGGTTTTAGGTTTGAATCCTAACGCGGTCACAGCTACAGGAGAGAGTTTCAGCCGATTGAGACTCTCTTTCTTTTTTCTCATTTGCATACAATTTGCATACATCTTCCCTGTTAAATTGGCTTTTCTTGGCAGACCATGCTTCTACCTATTTTATTTTTTTATTAGTCAACATACCGCCACCCGGTTTCAACATTTTCATTTCCCCTTTTTCAATTTGACCCCTGTTTTATAGTATATACCCCGTTAGTATTTGCACAGCAGTTCTACATGTAAGACCGATTATCGGTAGATTTTTTCTTTAGATCCATTTTTTTACAAGTTTATAAATGATCGTTTAAGGAAACGTTTAGTTTGTTTAACATAGTTAATGATTGGAGGTAGGTTGTGTTATAAATATTTTAGCCAGCACAGTCATAAGCGGAGCACTGAATACGGAAGCAACAGTGAGATGCAGTTTCACCCACGAGATTTAAAAAAAAGAAAAGCTGAAGAGATAGTCTGGCTCCCCAAAAATCAAAAAATTCTTTTGAAACAAGCAGGTGATTAGTATGATCTGTACGTATTACCTATGACTATTGAAGAAGAAAATTGTCAATCTGTCGATTCTCTTCTTTGCCAAAGTTGGCCATGCAGAAAGAGTGCAGTCTGCGGCTGTTCTTAAATTTTAATTCTTTTTAATAAACCAATTTTATGATGAAACATTCAATTTATGCATCAGTCAGTTATTTAATGCTTTTAACTGCCTGTCAAAATCAAGAAGCGGCAGATCAAGAAACGGCGAATAAAAAAACAGACACACTGAAAACGGAAAATAGAAAATCGACTAACACCGAAGACAACCAGGTGAGATCTGAAGCGCCGGATGCCTCGAATAAAATTGAGCAGGGCTATGCGTTACCGAAGTTTGATGATGGAATGGCTCAATCCCCCATTAATATTTTATCTTCTAAAATCGAAAAAGAAATTGGGCATGGGGACGTTATAAAATTAAGTGGAGAAATAATTGCAGTTGAAAACCTGGGTCATACCGTGCAGCTGGACTTTTCAGAAGGGAGCACAACCATCGTAAATGGGAAAGCCCATATATTTAAACAATTGCATTTTCATACCCCTTCAGAACATCTGGTTGATGGAATGACGTTTCCAATGGAAATGCATATGGTGAATATCTCGAAGGAAAAAAGCGAAAACCAGCCATCACATACAGTTATAGGAATATTTTTCAAAATGGGACGGGAGAACAGATTTATCAAGGAATTTTTAAACTCCATACCGCAGGAAGAAAACAAAAAAGATAGCCTTCGGGCAGGTTCCGTTAAGTTGAAAGATCTGTTCGCAGGTATACTGCAGGATGAACTAAGAAAATTCTATCATTACAAAGGGTCGTTGACCACGCCACCATTTACAGAAAGCGTCGACTGGATGATTAGCAAATATGTTTTTGAAGCGTCTCCTGAGCAAATAGCTGCCATCGAAAAAATAGAAGGAAATAATGCCCGGCATATTCAGGCGCTGCATGAAAGAAAAGTGCGAACTAATTGATTTTAGAAAAGTACTTTAGAAAAATCAACAAGGTACCGGGAACGGAAAATTATCTAACAAAATCATCGATGATCTCTATCAATATATGCAGAATCGTTTATAAATATTCTTATCCCAATATTTTTCCAAGAAGATTAATGATTACTTCTTTAAGCGGTACCTGTTGTGCCAGCACAGGTAAAAAGGGAAGTATGATTGCAGCAGTAAAAGCTAGCAATATTGTTTTGTTCACAAGCACGACTTTCATCTCTTTCGTTTTTTCAAAACTGCCGATCGTGTCAACGTGCCACGAAGCATTCGGTTCGTTTTCTCCATGTAAATAAAATTCTTTCAATTCTGCTTCATATTTTCTGGCAATTGGCCAGGCTTCTAGTATATTTAGAATAGCCAAACCTGACTCGCTATGAATTTCACGAGGTTCCTGATAATGACCTTGTTGTTTCATGTTTCTGTTTCAATAAACGCACAGACCGTAAATTTTTCCGGAAAGAACGTTTCCCTGAAAAAGATCTTTTCTACAATTAAAAAACAAACCGGCACTGTATTCTTCTATGATGAGGCGTTGATAAAGGAAGCAAAACCAGTAACAGTTAATTTAAATAATGCTTCATTAGAAACGGCGCTGAACGAAATTTTTAAAGACCAACCCCTAACCTGGGCACTGGAAGATAAAACGGTTACTATCACAAAAAGGCCGATATCAATTACTACACCCGCTGAAATTTTCCCGCAACAGTCTGTACAAGCCAAAGGAAATATTACCGATGACTACGGCATCCCGGTCAGCGATGTAAGCGTGACAGTAAGGGGGAAACAACAGGGAACGATCAGTGATAAAGATGGACGATTTTCTATCAAAGCTGATCCAAAAGATATCCTGGTCTTTTCATCGGTAGGTTATGCCACCAAAGAAGTAAAGGTTGAAAGCAGGGAATTGAATATAGAATTGCAGTTGGAAATAAAACCCATGGAATCATTGATCGTAGGCGGAAATTTTAGTGCATCAAAAAGAAAAGCGGATGCAACATCTGTAACAGTCATTGACTCAAAAACCCTGGAAAAAATACCCACTAATACCATCGACCAGATATTCAGGGGATGGGTTCCCGGTACCAACAATTTTGAACAGGGAAGTTCTCCCGCAGGACTACTTTCATTAAGCATCAGGGGCGCAGGCAATCCAAGTTCTGTCGCACCTGTTGCAGTGTATATCGATGGAATTGAATATGCCGGCGGTTCAGCATTTTTATGCCAATTGGATAAAACTAATATTGACCGCATCGAAATAGTGAGAGGCCCGGGTGCATCTACCCTATACGGTACAGGAAGCAATGGGGGCATTGTACAAATATTTACAAAAAAAGGAAGAGCAAATCAAACGACTGTAAATTTTTCCAGCAGCGCCGGTTTCTATAAAAGCAAATGGGTGGAAAAAAATGCCTTTCAACAACTGCATAATCTTGAACTGGTAACCGGCTTTCAGAAAGCATCGTTAACAATGGGGGCAACTTATAGAACTGTGGGGGCCTATTTCCCGGATGGAGGTGAAACACATAAGGGCTTTTACCTGGATGCAAAATTTGACCTGGGAAAATTGCAGGTGAATGCAATTGCCCGGTATAATGTGAGTAATTACAGTTTCGCAAGAGATCCGATTTTTGATACGGCTATACACCCCAGAACGGATATCATCATATCACCCTCCCCCGGTGTAAGTGTTGCCGCTTATGAATGGTTTAGGGTGAGGCCAACCGTGTCGGACAATAAAAATGGGTTTACTGAAACTTATATTACCGGTATCAATCTTTCACACAACACAACAAAAAACTGGATAAATAAACTGGATATTGGTTACACCTCCAATGATTATGGCGAGGTTCCTGTTGCTAACGGTATTACCCCCTTGCAGAGACTATACCAGACAATAAACCACAATATTACCACGGTTCGTTATTTCAATACATTAACCCTTCCCAATAATGGACATGATTTAAAAGCAACCATTTTGAGCGGGTTGGAATTCAAAAATTATTCCCCACGTTCGGTATCCTGGACATTCGCTAACACCAACACCTTCCGTGATGAGGAGCCGGATAATAAAAATTACGGAGCTTTTGTACAGATCAATCCGTCGTATAAAAATGTGTATCTGACGATGGGGTTGCGCTATGAAAAAAATGAATTGTTCAAAGCAGCGCTCAATCCACGGATAGGGCTTACTACCAATTTTGATACAAGATCACTGACTATCAAACCGAGAATTTCATGGGGTAAGGGAATTACTCCGCCATCGTATTCGAACAGGTTTGGCGAGCCAGCAAACGCCTTCACCATTGTTTACCCCAACCCGGATATGAAGCCACAGAGCCAGCAAGGATTTGACTATGGCCTGGAGCTGTATGATAAAAAAGGCAAATACAAATTTGAAGTGGTCTATTACGACAACATCTTAGAAGATATGATTACCCAGCTTATACTGGGACCAGATACAACAAATCCAAATCTCGCAGCTTTTGTCTGGACCAATGCAGCCCAGGTAGTGAACAGGGGCTGGGAATTTTCAGGAGCCTATACAACCAAACGCTTCAACCTGCAGGGTACTTTCTCCATAATGAATTCAACTGTTGAGGATACTACAGGCAGCCACCTGTTGTCTCAACTTAGTGGTAAGGCCCCGGGCACAAGAATGTATAATCTTCCCCGGCATACTGCAGGTCTGAATTTTACCTATAGCTTTTACAAATTATTCGGGAAAAATGACAGGGGTTCTGTTTCTTTAAATGTGACGGAAGTGGATGGGGTAAAGTACCAGGATTCTAGAACTCATTATTTGGATATTGCCTATGGTCGTGCCCCCTATAATCCTCCTGTGTTGCCTTACGAAATGGAAACACCCGCTGTTTTCAGAGTGGGTTTCTTTGCCGATTACCTGGTTGTGCCCAATCTCCGGTTCTTTGCACAGGGGTCAAATATTCTAAATGATTATAATTATGAGAACTCCATTACCTACCCTGCACATGGAGCAACCTGGCTATTTGGGTTGAAATACAACTTTGTAAAAACTAACTTAAGTAAATAGCATTTATAAAAATTGGACTTATAAGTTTATAGTTTTCGCATAGCAGCTCTAAATAAAACGGGTAATCTTATACTAAATATTTTTTTCAAAAAATTTATAAGTCGGCAGGGGGATTACTTAGTCTCTTCGTATAATCTATAACATCCCTATAATTAATTCAGAGGGAAAAGGAAACTTTAAAAAAATTATACGCATGAGCATAGGAGTAAAAACAAACCGAATAATTCTACACTAAATATTTTTCTCATAAGCAGTTAGTTTTGGTTACGAGAGGTGTTTCTACACCTCTTTTTAAATGAACCATTTGAATATAAAAGCAGTTGAAATAATAAAGCGACAAAAAAATAATCAATCAATACAAAAACATTCCAGAAACAAAATAAACTGAAAAAGATGAAACCCGATTTAAAGGAAGTTAGAAAACCAGGAGGCCAGGTACAGAACGATGGCCCGTGGGATCATGATGTGTTAGCCAAATTTATCGAATGGGACCCGGTCTTTGTTGATCAATGCCTCAAAATGTCCAATGACCCATGGACCAATAACATACTGCCGCGGAAAGATGTCGAGCTGATCAGCCTTGCGGTGAATGCTGCCATCACGAACCTGAGTTCCGGGGGAACCCGACGCCATATTCGTGGTGCATTAGAAGCAGGTGCTACACGAGAAGAAATACTGATGATCATCAAGATCGCATCACTCCTATCAATCCATACAGCGAGCCTTGGCGCACCCATCCTGTTGGAAGAAGCGAAAGCATCCGGGGTAAAACTGGCGCCGAAGAAGCTGGCGGCAACGCCGGTTTGCGATAAGATGAAAGCTGCAGGCCAATGGAATACAGGTTGGGATGGGTTCTTTGAGATTGATGCTGCCTGGACAGAAGCGATCATCGCCGCAAGTCTCCCGGTTTATACTAGTGGCATACTCTCACCCAAGCAGGCAGAGTTATTGAGCATCGCAGTCGATGCATCCATTACTCATATGTATGCTCCGGGAACACGCCGCCACATCCGGTCGGCACTGAAACTCGGTGCGACGATGGAAGAGATCATGGAAGTACTCAAAATTTGCGTTTCGCAGGGTATGCAAGCTGGCAATCTCGCTATCCCTATTCTGGCCGAAGAACTGGAACGTATACAACTGGCAGAAAAAGAAAAGATATAGCTTGGTTCTCCTATCACGCAGTATCCTCACTCACGAAACTGTTAAGTCTATTCTTTAGTTGATGAGGATACCAAACCAATAAAAAAATTAATTGCAACTGGTCGTGGTTTATGAATCATTTCATAAATTTTTTTTACTAAAGTTTTTTAGCCTGGCAGAGTATTTTTTAAATTTTCCCGTATAACAAATAACAGGGCAGTGAAAGAAAGCAATAGTATGATCAAAAAGGTAGATACATCCGCGATGCTAAAAATAAATCAGACATAAAAAGTAATTATTAATTCATCGACGTGGTCAAAATGTAAGCGTAAAATGAATTGATCAGGACATTCAAATATTATTAGTGATAAAGATTTTCTCATGTAAGCAGATAGTTTTGGTTACGAGAGGTGTTTCTACACCTCTTTTTTTTAAAAGAATATTCTTGTTTTTAAGATAAAATAAATAATAACCCGGGCAGAGTATTTTTTTAGATGATCCGTAACAGCTATGATAAATCTCCGAAACAAAAAACCAATATGCGGGAATTATTTAGAAAATATCTTGATAATAACTGTTCACCGGATGAGGTCAGGAGATTGCTGGCTCATTTCAAGATCGGTGAAAATGAAACTCTATTGAGAAAATTGATTATTGAATGGTTGGAAGAAAATGATGCAGAGGAGAAGGATAGTCGATGGCAAAACAATTTTTACAGTGTCGCGAGATTAATCAAAAAGCAACTGAATATTGAGTCATTAATAGGACTCATGATTTTCAGAAAACCAGGGTTCAATGTATCGGCAGCAATTCGTCTATACATCTTCCTGTAATTCTTTGAACAAACAATCTGTTCGATTAAAAATTATTGAACGACATCATAAAGTACTTGACTCTTTTTTTAATCTATAAATTTTAAAATTATGCGCTTCACAGACGATTCTCTCTATCCTGAGAAAATGGCACCGTTGATCATCACCGCGGCGCCCTATGGGCCGGCATGGTTGCCGGGCGATTCAAAGGACATCGCCGTTACCTGGGATGACCAGGTCCAGGCGGCGGTAGATTGCTACAACGCCGGCGCCACCATGCTGCATCTCCATGTGCGCAATCCAGCCACCGGGCTGCTCACGGCAAAAATCGACCACTTCAATTACCTGATCGAACGAATCAAAAAAGAAGTGCCCGACTTGATCCTCCAGGTCGGCGGCTCGATCGCATTTGATCATCCCAAGGATGACGGTACAGTCAACTGGCTAAGCTACGACACACGTCACATGCTTGCTGAACTGACACCAAAGCCTGAGACCGTTACTGTCGCCATCGGTACTTGCATGATGGACATCACGCAAACCTGGACCATGGAGGATATCAAGGGGACACATCTCGAAAAAGATCCGAAGGCGTTGGCAGCCTGGGCCGGAATGTATACCGATGCAGGTCCAGCCTTTTACCTGGAGCACTTGAAACGTTTGAGAAAAAACGGTATCCAACCTTTCTTTACACTGGCACATATACATCAGCTCGAGATCGTTGAGCGATTGATCCGCCATGGTGTTTACATGGGGCCTCTGAACACGAACATAACAATGTATGGCGGCGGCGGATGCGGCACTAACCCGTATGATTGGATGCACTGGCTACAACGCCAACCGCAGGGTGCAACTGTGCATTTCTGGGGATCGATGCGGGCAACAGCGGTTGCGATACCACTTTCAATCATCCTCGGACAACATGCCCGGGTTGGCATCGAAGACAATCTCTGGAACGCCAAGCATCAGCGCATGACGACGTTGCAGCAGATCGGGGCAGTTACGGAACTCGCCGACCGATTCGGTCGCAAGGTTGCGACAGCAAAAGAAGCTCGTGAGTTGATGAAGATTGGAGTTTGGTACGACAGTGTCGACGAGACGTTGAAGAACCTTGGTTTGCCGCCCAATCATGGGTCAGACGACAAAGGCTTCATGGTTTGGGAGACAGACGGAAAGAAGTCAGTTACACATTCGATGTCCGATTCGCATCCAATGGCTTACTGCATGGTGCCGCCTCAACCTAAATTGGCCGGGGCAACAAATAACTAACCATTGAAACCAAATAGGTCTGTTATGTTTTCCTGTCCCGCGAGGGGCAGGAAACATACCGATCAAACAAAACGAAACATACAATGAGCGCATTAGTTACACATTTTGAAATCTACGCAGAAGACCTGGATGGAACGGCAAAATTTTACCGCGACTTATTCGATTGGAAGATCGAGAAGGCACCCGGCATCGATTACTTCCGTATCCAAACCGGCACCGACGAAAGCCACGGCATTGCTGGTGGAATGTTGTACCGTCCGATCGAGGGGCCGCGAAGTTGGGTTCACTATGTCCTGGTTGATTCCATTGACAAAACGATCGAGCAGGTAGAAAATCTGGGCGGCAAACTGTTGCACCCTAAGGCAGCAGTGCCAAAGACAGCATGGTATGCAGTAGTCGAAGACCCGGAGGGTAACATCTTCGCAGTATATCAGCACGACCCGTTGGCATTTCCAGTACCTGAGCCCGAGATTTAAATTTCTTTGAAAATTTTCTATCGTCAATGCCAGTTACCTCCTGAATATTCTGGATGGAAGAATATTGATATCAATAACCAAAAACAATTCCAACACATAACTGGATCGAAAAGTTTGAAGTCTGTTCTAAATTTTAAAAAAGAGTTATGAAAAATTTGATCGATTACGGTTCATTAAATTTTCATCCTGGAGTTTTCTCTTTGGATAAATTTATCGAATCGGATGATCCGGGAACATTATCCTGGTTAAATATGGAAGCAGATAATCTGGATAGTGATGTCCTTCCATTCAAAGAAGTTGAACTGAATTCAGTTGCACCTCGCTGCGCAAGTACAAAACTGAATAATGGTTGTCAACTTCAATGTGCCCGGTGTGAGAAGCACGAGTGAACAAACAAAATGATAGTTATGATTGATCATTCAGCAGGTGTAAAACCCGATACAAACCAACTTGCAGCAGGACGCAACTTCCTGGCTTACGAACGAACATTGATGGCATGGACAAGAACATCAGTTTCACTGATCTCCTTTGGGTTTACACTTTTTAAATTTTTTCAATACATGGTGGAGCGTGAACCCGGCAAACATGTCGATAATATTTTAGGACCACGAACAATTGGTTTGCTAATGATCGGCATTGGTACTTTTATGCTATTACTTGCTTCGATCATGCATAGCAGGCAGATAAAACAATTACGCAAAAGTTATCCCGAAGTTCCATTTTCACAATCGCTTATCCTGGCATTTTTAATTTCAATTCTTGGAGTGCTGATGTTTATAGGTGTTCTTTTAAATCGATAACTGCAACATCTCAATCTGTTTGCCCGGTCGTTAATGACAAAAGCAATGTTGGTAATCATAAAACAGTAAAAACAAACAACCATGCCCGACGTTTCTCAAATTTTCACAATGCTCTTCCTGATGCTCGGGCCGTTCAAGATACTTGGTCCTTTTGTAAAAATTACAAAGAATGTGAACCAGGCATTTGCTCGTAGGATCGCTGTACGGACAATACTTTATTCACTTGTTGCCCTTATGTTAGCGGCCTTTTTGGGAGAGAAAATTCTGAGTAAGTTTGGCGTTCCTCTCCCGATCCTTGCTCTATCAGGAGGAGTCATTCTTTTCCTTGTTGCCCTTCTGAGCGTTATTCAGCAATTTGAATCGGCAAAACCGCATGAAGAGAAGAGTACCGGAGTTCCTAGTCTGTCAGTAGCAATTCAACCGCTCGCTTTCCCTATCATAGTAACACCTTTTGGAATTGCAGCTGTCATCGTATTTATTTCTCTTAGTCCTGATCTCAATAGTAAACTAACTGTAGGTGCAATAGTTGGGGGAATAATGGTTCTGAATTTTCTTTTCATGTTTTTCGCCAGGATTTTATATAAACCCCTTGCTATAATCCTTCCGATTGTCGGGGTAGTTCTTAGTATCATCCAGGTAGCAATAGGTGCAAATATTATTTATAATTCATTAAATGCATTGCTGTCTTCATGATCTTCCTTCTATAAAGCGGTTTTTGGCTTAATGGATAAATAAAATAAAGAAGAAAAATAAAAAATACAATCCCGACTTCGCCTTTTGGTTTGTTGAAACTTTTTATAATTAATTATAGCACATAAATAAAAGATAAAAACATGGATAAGTCAACGCTGTCACAAGTCGATCCTTCAGTGATTTGTTTTGTTCTCTTTCTATTAATGCTGGTTGCACTTGGGTTGGGAAACAGGATGAGAAAAAAATTCTGGCATGTAGAAGAAGGAGATACTAAGGGAGGTGTAAATTCTTTGCTGGGGGCGTTATTTGGCTTATGGGGCTTTATGCTTGCTTTTACATTTAGTCAGTCTGGCAACCGCTTCGAAACAGTAAGGGGTATGATTGTGGATGAAGCAAATATTTTAAGAAATACCATCATTAAGGCAGATTTTTTCCCTGACAGTATACGGAATGCCTATCGAACAGAATTGCAGACATACCTTGAAGAACGGATTTCGTATTACGAATACGCAGACAATAATGCCAAATTCAAAAAAAACAGGGAAGAGTTATCGAAGACTGCGAGGACATTATGGGCAATGACAATTGAAGAATCGAAAAAACCAAATTTGAACAATGCCGCGGGAGGGATGTCGGCATCGTTGGCCAGTTTGTTTGACATCGGAATTAAAAGGGAAGCCATATTAAGTTTTGGAATACCTCTTCCCGTTAGTATTATGTTGATCATACTTGCATTGGCGATCTGTCTCGTGGGTGGCTTCACTACACCTGCCGTCAAGCGAAAGGAATGGATAGTTATTGCAATGTTTGCTTTGTTGGCTTCCTCTATCCTGTATATAACCATGGACCTGGCAAGGCCAATGGGCGGTTTGATTAAACCCGATACAGGACAGGCAACCATTGTTAAATTACGCCAGCTTTTTTAATACATTGACACCTCAGTTTTTGTCGTTGCTGGTAATAATGGATAAGCACGATGAAGAAAAAAATGAAAAATAAAATCACACTCTATGCATACAGATCATAAAAAATAGTGGTTAGTCTTAATATATATATATTGAATCGGCTTTTTGTCTAATACTCTTTTCGAATTAAATTTTTTGCCGCATCTCATCTAAAAACCAATGTAACACGCCATCATCTGGAAAGTATTCGGTATGCAGTAGAATACGATCCATAAATTCAACAATCCATTCTTACATACTGAGCACCTAACCTTGCAGGAAGCGATAGCAACAAAAAGTAATATAAGTCCGCGAGATCCTGGGACAACATCGGTTGAAGATTATTAAAGAAATCTCTTATTTAATGATCCTCAATCATACGATGTTTTAAACAACGAAAGTGCAATTTATATTACTCTGGAGCCATGCCCGTTTTTGCACAAATGCCTTACTTGCTAGCAGAATGAAACGGATTGCTTTTATCCACACCTGATTCAACATGTAAGTTTATTTTGAAGTGAAAATATGACTACGAATTAGAAGGTTTCAGGTTTGAATCCTGATGGGTTCACTGAGAATCAAAAGCTTCGGATAAAATCTGGAGCTTTTTTTATTTCACTTGCATAAGAATTGCAGACTTTTTTACATTCACATTTTATTGATAATCTTCACTGAACTAGACAGAGTTAAAACTGCTTCTGTCTAACAGGATTGAATCGAGGCCCAAACCCATTGTTAAGAACAAACAACGGATTAAAAATTAATACAAACACTTTTTCAAAAAAATTAAAACCGTTTCTGCGCATGTTCATAGTAAGCCGGTGTGTTGATTCACCCAATATCGCTCCGGCTATAGGTGTAACAATAAGGTCTTGTGTACTTGGTTTTTCTGCCGTTGCTTCAATAAAGAATTCCCAAATAAATGACTGGGCCGTAGCAAAAAGAAAAGAATGAAAAATGCTTGCATTCTGACTTCTTATTGAATTATAATAATAAGACCCCGCAACCGGGTGGCCGATATAATTCAATTGCCAGTCATCGTCATCCCAAACAGGTGGATTTGAAAGTGACCGCTTCATGTTGCGCCAGGCATCCTGCGTCCAATCAGGAGACCATCCGGTTACTTCCTTTGGTGTGAGCATCAAAACAGTTATTCCAAACAGTTCAGCACCTCCGATAAAGAGCTCAGCACGCCCAATTTTTTTCCATATCCCTGCTTGCTCATTTCGTAACAATGGGAGATCTGATCGCTTTGGTAAAAAAGTGTCAGGAAGATTTATTACAGGTGTTTTAAAATTCCGATCTAAAGCCTGAAAAATTCCTGCTTTTGTTTTAATATCTATTTTTTGAAAACTTATTTTGGATATTGAAAGTTGCGATCCATGGGAAGATACATCAAGCCCTATTTGTTGCGCAAATGATACTACATTTAGTAAACAGGATAAAACAATTGCCGTAAACTTTAACCTTGATCCGGTTATGATCTTTTCCATTCTTAGAAAGTCTTAGTTCTCGATTGCAAATCATGTGCTAACCGATCACAAGCGGAACATAAGAGAATTGTAAGTTATTCTTAAGTTTTTTGTAGATGATTGTCCACAAAAAAACTCTCACTCTTATCTTTCAAACGAAAAAACTTTTGCATCCTTATTCTTTCTTCCCTTTATTAGCGACGCTATGATCTCCCCGGCTACCTGGCTAAATGTAATTCCATTGCCACCAAATCCCAACGCAAAAAAACTATTCGTTAGGTTCCTGTAAGTCCCAATATATGGCAACCCATCTTTGGTGGAGCCAAAGGTACCTGCCCAACTGAACTCGGTTTTAAAAGGAATTGAAGGAAAGATCTTTTTAAAATCTTTTTGGAGTTGTATTGATTTACGCGGAATGAACTTGTCTCTCTTATTGTGGGAAAAAAATTCCTCATCCCGGCCACCGACAATAATACGATTGTCATTTGTTGGTCGTAAATAGAGGTATGGTTTTGCTGTATTCCAGATCAAAGCATCGCTTTTTCCAAGTTTAATCGGTGAATTAAAAGCTTCACTTGAGATGGCGTAAGTGCTGGTTAATTTTACTATGGGTTTTGAAATGAAATCTACCACTTCATACCCCGTTGCATATACCAGCTTCTTTGTTGTAATGGTAAATTTTTCTTGCGTTTTTAATTGAATATCGAAGCGGTTGTGCTTGATCGAAACAGCAGGCGTCCTGTCATAAACAATCAGCCCTTTTTTGATATCATACTGCAACAAGTGATGGGTCAAAAGATAAGTGTCTGTTGCAGCTGCGACATCTGATAATATTCCACCGGGACATGAAAATCCAAACTGCTCAAGAACATGATCTTCGTCCAGCCATTTAACTTTGAATCCGTACTTCTTTCTTGCTTCCAATTCTTTTTTCAAAAAAGGAATATCTTTTTTATAGGCAGCATAGTAAAGACTCTTTTTCATTTCAAAATCTTTCATCCTGATCTTTGTTGCCAGTGTTGCAAGTTTTGTGATCGCTGAGGTACCGAGTTTATATGATCGAACTGCATTTTTTTCTCCCACTTCCTTTATCAATTGATGAAGCGGTGTATCTATTTCGTATTGGAGCAAGGAAGTACTGGCGCAGGTACTGCCAAGACCGATCGATCTTGCATCTATCAAAGTACAGCTGATCCCCTCCTGGATAAGATAATGAGCTGTTAATGCGCCTGAAATTCCTCCGCCCAAAACAAGCACATCAGTTTTGATATCTCTTTCAAGTTTAGGATAAGAAAACAGTAACCCATTTTTTATTAAACTTAAAGGATAACCAGAGCTCAATTTCATTCAGCTTATACTTTTATTGCAGGTATCTTCTTAATGTCCATGCAATGGTTTCATGTTCTTTTATCAGGTCAGTAAGAAAGTCAGATGTTCCTATATCTCCGTATTTTTCATCACAATCCTCTATATGTTTTCTAAGCTGAATAATTATTGCTTCATGATCTTTTAATAACTCGTTGAGCATTTCTTTTTGCGAAGGATATTTACCCGGAGATTCTTTTAATGAGGTCATCTGGAGAAATTCCTGCATGGTGCCAGGTGTTTTAGTTCCGAGCTTATTGATCCTTTCCGCTATTTCATCAATAGCTTCTTCCAGTATTTTATATTGCTTTTCAAAAAGCTTGTGCAATTCCATAAAACTGTTTCCGGAAACATTCCAATGGAATTTTCTTGTTTTAATGTACAACAGGATCGCATCAGCCAAAACTGATGACAATACACTTGTAATGCTCTTAAGGTTTTTTTCGCTTAATCCAATGTTGGGCTTCATCTTGTAGTTTTTAAAATTTAAATAGTATGGGTAAAAACTTGCAACTATTATTCCAGATTGCAACACTGACAGCCCTGCAAATTGAATGGCACGGTATTTTCTGATTAGTTTTTCAGAACAACAATCCATATTTAATAACTTTTAAACCTAAAGCTTATGTTACGCTGGACAGTTATATTTTTAGTAGTTGCCATCATTGCCGCAATATTCGGCTTTGGCGGTATTGCGTCAGGCGCAGCTTCTATAGCGAAGATCTTATTCTTCATTTTTATCGTACTCTTTTTATTGTCTTTGATATTTGGAAGATCAATTACAAAATCGGATGTGTGACCAGGCAGGCATTAGTTTGATTTATTATTTCACAATTAAAACCTTTAAGTTATGACAACAGGAACCAAAGTGGTTTTGGGGATCCTGGGTGCTGCAGCTGCTGGTGTGGCAATCGGGATGTTAATTGCTCCTGAAAAAGGAAGCGAAATGCGGGCACGCATTAAAAGATCAGCAGGCGATTGGGTTGATAGTCTTAGCAATCTTTTTGTAAAAGGGAAAGAAGAACTAGAAGATTTGAGCGCCACTGCTGCAGAAAAAGGCAGGCAAGCCCGTTCAGTAGTGGAAGAAAAAGTAAACAGAATGAAAGAAAGCGTCAGCTAATTTTTATAAGCAGTCCGCCACGGCGGGCTGTTTATTTTACTTCTCCAAACTGCTGCTCACTATGGAAGCACAAAATTTAAAAGAAGACGCAAAAGACATTCTTAATCATGCAGGTGATTACGCAGAGACTTTTTATAAGTTAAGTCTTCTAAGACTTACAAAAAAAGTCAGCGATATAGCTTCAGGTGTTGTCAATTCAGTCTTAATTTTTTTTATAAGCCTTTGTATACTCCTGTTTATAAGTTTCGCCGGTGCCTGGTGGCTTGGTGATGTATTAAATAGCCCTGCACTAGGCTTTTTGTTAATTGCGGGCTTTTACCTGCTGATCATATTCGTTCTCATTCTTATGAGAAAAAAAGTTATTTCTCCTTTTATTAGAAACACTTTGATAAGGAAAATTTATGAAGAGAAAGATCAGGTCATACCAGGATCTTGAAAGGGAAGAACAACTATTAGAAGAATTGTTGCGAACCCAAAAACAATTGATCCAATTGGATATCCAGGTATTTAGAAATCAGTTGAAACCAGCTAGCGTGGCCTTACAATTCTTTAACAAGATCACGACTGTCGATAAAAGCAATTTATTACTCAATGAAGGCGCAAATAAAGCAATCGATTTTGTTTTGAATAAATTCGTACTTGCCAGGACAGGATGGATCACAAAGTTCCTTGTTCCAATCTTCCTGAAAAATTATTCATCTCACCTTATTGGTGACAATAAGGCGAACATAGTTGCGAAGGTGTTTTCTCTTTTTGGGCGTAAAAATGGAAGAACAGCAACTACTTCTCCGAAAATGCCTGGACGTGAAAATTAATTAACTTACTGAATGTATCGTGAATACAGGGCAGGTGATTGATGGCAAAAGCAACGTTTCTAATTAATACTTCATATGATCA